>JAEZFR010000232.1 GCA_023417285.1 Bacillota bacterium | reverse complement strand
GTATACTGGTCAAAAACCTTCTTAACTATTGATCCGCCGATTTTACCAGCTTCTCTTGATGTGAGATCACCATTATAACCCTGCTTAAGATTAACTCCAACTTCTTTTGCAACTTCATATTTCATCTGTTCAAAATATTTGCTAGCCATAATTGTCACCTCTTTAAAAGTATTTAAGGAGAATGATTCATTTGCTCCTCTATTTATAGTATGGCTAAAATTTTTTACTTTATAATAGTAAAAAATGCCTTAAAAAAATTCAATTTTAGTAAAACATTTTGTAGACTTTTAGAAACTCGTGTGATATACTTTTTTACGGATAAAAAAACTTTTAAATTAGTCCAGAGAGGCTAGTAAGGGTATATATGGGATTTCTATACAATAAACTTGGTTAACCCACAACCTTGCTGCGCCTTACGTCAGTAAGGTTTTTTTATTTGCCTGTGAAAGCATATTTTCACGCAAAATTTAATTGAAGGGGATTGAATGTATGTCAGAGAGAAGAGTTATTCAAGTCGAAGAAAAGGTTCCTTTTCTAAAAGCATTACCACTCAGCTTCCAACACTTATTCGCAATGTTTGGTGCATCAGTGCTTGTTCCATTTCTTTTTAACAACTATGCACAGACGCACTTTGTTGAGAAGGTACTAAAGACTACTTGGGAGGCAGCAAAAGCAGATCCAACAATACTCGAAAAGGTTAACCAGGTACAGGTAATTGATCCCGCACTTGTTTTGTTACTTAACGGTATTGGTACTTTGATTTATCTGTTTATTTGTAAAGGTAAGGCACCTGCATTCTTAGGTTCTAGCTTCGCGTTTTTATCACCAACAGCTTCAGTTATAACTAGTGTTGCAGTAGAAAATAACTTTGATACTTCATCATATGCTGATAAGTTCGCGACCGCACTGGGTGGATTTATAATGTGTGGCTTAGTGTTTGTAGTAGTCGCTTTGATTATAGGAAAAGTTGGTACAAGATGGCTGGATGTAGTTCTTCCTCCTGCTGCAATGGGACCTATAGTTGCACTAATAGGTTTGGAGCTTTCAGCAAATGCTGCAGGTATGGCTAAACTATTTCCAGATGCAAATGGAGTTTTTGATACAAAAGGAATAATTATTTCTCTTGTCACTCTAGCTATAGCAATATTCGGAACACTTATGTTCAGAGGCTTCCTTTCGGTTATTCCAATTCTAATAGCAGTATTAGCAGGTTATGGCTTGTCAGCTTGGATGGGATATTTGGATGTTAGCATGGTTAAGGCGGCAGATTGGTTTGCGTTACCTACAGTAACAATGCCTAAGTTTGAATTAAATGCTATCATTATTATAATTCCAGCAGCTTTGGTTGTTCTTTCTGAACACATTGGACACTTGTTCGTTACAAGTAATATAGTTGGTAAAGATTTGACTAAGGATCCAGGACTCCACAGATCATTGTTGGGTGATGGTATATCAACAATGATTTCAGGTTTTACTGGTTCATGCCCAACAACTACCTATGGTGAAAACATGGGAGTTATGGCCATCACAAGAGTATATAGTGTGTGGGTAATTGGGGGAGCAGGCGTTATATCCATAATAATTGCTTTCTTTGGTAAGCTATCAGGTATAATTAAGAGTATTCCAGAGCCAGTAATGGGTGGTATATCAATATTACTATTCGGTACAATTGCTGCATCAGGTATCAGAATGATAGTTGAATCTAAGATTGACTACTCAAAGTCAAAAAATCTTATTCTAACTGCTGTAGTATTTGTAGTAGGAATCAGTAACGTATCAGTAAATCTTGGAAATGATGTTCAACTCAAGGGAATGGTACTTGCTACTCTAGTTGGTATGGCTCTTAGCTTGATATTCTATGTACTTGAAAAGCTAAAACTTACTAATGAGCCAGCAGAAGAGAAAGAAACTATAAATGTTTAATCAACAGTAATAAAATAAAAATACCCCCCTCAAAGTTACTTTGAGGGGGGTATTTTATCTACCCATTCTTATAAGAAGCCTTCTGGGCTTAAGTCTAATTATTTGTGGCTTTGAGCGTTTTTTTCTAAAATCGGTTGGAATATTTTTTGGTTTTTTTATTAATGTTAATGTGTGTTCAACAATTTTCTTTGCTGCCTCATAATCATAGAATTTTTGCTGGCTTATTTTTATATCATTGAGCTTTTTTGCATTGTCATCTAGTAATTCGCTGACAGTATCAGCTAGCTTATTAATGTTTGGACAATAGACACCAAGGTTATTGTTTACTGCAAAATCTGGATTTTCCTTTTCTTGACCGGGTAATGCACTTGTAATAATAAAAGGTATATTACATGCAACAGATTCCATCATAACATTTGGACTACCTCTAGTAATTGCTATATCACTCTTGAGCATATAATCTTGTATATTATTGACATACCCTGTTACCTCAACTCTACCAGGATAGTTAACATATAAGGTTTTCTCAAGCTTTTCTTTTATTGATGCATTTCTACCCGCTATTATATGAACATTACAGTTGAAATTTTTCAAAAGTATTTCTGCAATAACATGCATATCTCCAGAACCCTCACCGCCACTCATAATGAGACACTCAAGTGGTC
>JAEZFR010000128.1 GCA_023417285.1 Bacillota bacterium | reverse complement strand
CAGTATGATCCAGCTGTTCTTCTGTCATTGTTTCAGCCATTTTTACTATAGCATCAATGTCTGATATCAAATCGACCTCAGACTGCATATCTTTTGATTTTCTTTTATCCTTTTTTAGTTGTTCATATTCATCAAGATAAATAATTTCATCAATAGTTTTATCTCCATATTTTTTCCTATGTAGCATATAGCACTTTTCAAAGCTTTTGCCATCCTCAGACCGAATATAAATATAATCCATATTTCTTGGATCATAGGATATATCAACCCTCCAACTACCTTTATTACGAGCACGCTCAAACCACATTTCATCAATTGCCTTATCGCAGCTGTAATGCAAGTTTTTAAACTTAATACCTGTCTCTCTGACTGTAGCTTTCGCACTGGGCATTAAATATAATTTTGTGATATCACTAGGTTTTGATCTAAGTCTTCCTGAACGTTTTTGAATTCCCCACTTCCAAAGTTCAATAGGAATAGGAGTAATATCATCAGCTATCATCATTTTGTCATCTTCATAATCACTAATTTGATGCTTATTGTTATAAAATAACATGCATCTAATTACTATTTGGGTAAATTGGTAGATATCCAGTTTTGCATCTAGCCTATAATCTTTTGCGCCTCTTTCTCTGAAGTCAACCTCAATATGCCCGGGAACAAAGGGCTTAACCTTTAAATTTACTAATCTGAATCTCTGTTCTACAATACCTTTCCAATCCGCTCTAAAAGATGGCGTATTAGAAATTCTAATGCCCAACGGATTAATCATTGTTTCCGGCATCTTTCCTTCGAATTCGCCTCTATCCCCAAGAATTGCTTGAGGTAAATGGTGACACGGCCAGTCCTGTTCGTTAATTTCCAATCCGTATTCATTGCAGAAGGTAACTTTATCACTAAAGGCATTTGCTAAAGCCATCATTGCTCCTGCCCACGAAGGCCCTTCTAATCCAACATAAATTCCAACTACTTCCCGAGAAAAAGCATCAATAACAACATATAAAATTGGTCTACCGATAATCCAATTCCTATTGAAGCGTGATACTAAATATACATCTGCAACAGTTGCATCAATTTGATATACAGAACCTGGTCCCATCAAATCTGCATCAGATTTTCCAAGTATTGCTCTATCCTCAAGAGCATACTTTTTTGAACCCTTTCGCTTTGTTAAAGACTGTTTTAAATTTTTCTCTTTTTCATACCAATATTGGAATTGTCTTAGAGTTGGGATATCAGCTTCTGAGATTAATATTGGCTTTCTGACACCATTTTCGATAATGTAATCCTCAGTGTAATACTCTTTTAGCATTAAGCGATACGCATCAATAAAAGTGTTCTTCTTTTCAGTCTCATAGAAATTATTAATAGCGACTCTAAAAACTTTTTTTGTGTCCTCATCAACATTAATTCCTTGACCTATATGATAAGCATTTTTTCTGGGTCTACCCAGTTTCTTTTCACCAATAGTTTTACTCTTGCCTTTACCACCTGAATTCTCATAATCGGGAAGAAGGGCATTTATAACCTTTCCCCTCTGCCAGTACTTTGTAAGATACTTATATATAACCCTGTCCGATTTCCGAAATTGTTCAGCTGCTGCAATGATATATTTTCTTCTTTCTTTTCGGTAGAAAATATCAGGCTCATTTTTATAATCAACAATATTTGAAATTACTCTCCAAGCTTCATCCCTGGAAACTTTGTTTTTTTCACTTATTTCTGAATCCTGAAGACAATTCTCCCAAGGGTCCTTGAGTGTTTTTTCTGCCAAGCCACTATCTAAAGCATATAAAATATCCTCGACTTTTTTAAGCTCAGGAACACACTGTTTTTTGTAAATGTTTATGACAAAGGTAAAGAGATTTTCCCCATCAATCCAAAGAACTCTTTCGGTTATGGCTTCCTTTGCTTCACTTTTCCATTTGATAAGATCATTAACATACAAATAACTCTTCATGATGATTTCACCTTTTTCTCTTTACCTGAAATACTAATAATATCCCTAACATAAGTACCGCCAGTAATCTTTTCGTTCATATCCAGTATAATTTCTTTATTAGCAAGTAAATGTTTAAATAATCCAAGGCTTGTACCACTTTCAAGGTTTAGTTCTGCATCCAAGTTCATCGTAACCTTATTTATTTGTCCATCAGTGGTGGCCAACCTTTTTTTCAGCATTTCACAAATATCCCGTTGCTCACTTATGCTAAGCTCCATTGTGGGCTCAAGTCTATATTCAGAGTGTATCCACTCAACATTTTCTGAAAAATTTTTAGGAATATCTCTTTCAGTGACTATCTTCCAGTTAATACCTTTATTTTTCCAGTACTGCCATTCAATTTGAAATTTTTCGATTGTTCTCTTATTTTCAAGATATTTTTCAGGTTTTATGGTACGTGCAAAATAAACTTCTTTTCCATCAATTATTGCAGTTATAAAAAAATCAGTTGTTAGCACTACCGAAAAGTCTGATTTATTAACACAAGGATGTTTAATTCCTAGCTCTTCTGCTATTTTTACTGTTTCATCAAGTTCAAGTGGGAATTGTTCTCTCATGTCTGTTACAATATCTGACCATTCCAAAATGTAAAAATACTTAAGCTCAATAGTTGACATAAAATGGTACACCCGGTTGGATTTCCAACCGGGTGCTCTTGATATAAAACCATTAGAAGGGAAGTCATGTACTGAAATCCATGGCTTATAGGAATTACCTGTACCTTGACCTCTACCTTCTTTAATCCATTTATTATATTTTTCTTCGTTCCAATCGTACTTATATTTACTCAATTAAACCACCAACCCTTTATCATAAAGTATTTCTGAATTAAGTGGTATTTTATACATTATCCCGAAATTATTTTGAACAATTATATTTGTTTTTGTACAACTATATTATACTTTGAACAACTTTATTGTTTGTGGACACAACAACCCACCACCCCATCTTCCTTACTCCACCGTTACACTCTTTGCAAGATTTCTCGGCTTATCAACATCGCAGCCCTTTTCTATTGCCATATAGTAAGCAAATAGTTGTAGCGGAGTAACGGCTGAAATCGGAGCAGTTAATGAGTCCACGT
>JAEZFR010000108.1 GCA_023417285.1 Bacillota bacterium | reverse complement strand
CTGATAGGGTAGTGAAATCGGGAGGTCCGGCGTTGCTGTTTCATAGAGTTAAAAATACTAATTATCCTGTACTAACAAATGCTTTTGGTTCATATGAAAGAATGAACTTAGCTCTCGGTGTAGAGGACATTGAAGAAATTTGTGAAAGTATAGCCGATTTTATTGATGTTGAAAATTATTTGGGCTTAATCAATAAGGTTAAAGCTATTCCATCTCTATTAAAGGTTGCTACTGCTTTCCCTATTAAGTTACCTGGTAAGGGGCTGTGTCAACAAGTTATTGAGAGGAAATGCGATCTTATCACTTTGCCTATTTTAAAATGTTGGCCATTGGATGGAGGACGGTTTATCACCTTACCGATAGTAATTACAAAGGATGTTGAATCAGGTATACAAAACTGTGGAATGTATCGCTTACAGGTTTTTGACAGTTGTACAACGGGAATGCATTGGCATTTACACAAGGATGGCCGTGAGCTGTACGAAAAATATCGGAAGAGGGGCATGAAAATGCCAGTAGCAGTGGCGCTGGGCTGTGACCCGGCTATAACCTATGCCGCTACAGCGCCACTGCCTGCTGAGATTGATGAGATGCTATTCGCAGGGTACCTACGAAAAGCACCTGTTCCACTGGTGAAGGCTACAACCTGCGATATTTATGTTCCCGCTAATGCGGAATTTATCTTGGAGGGATATGTTGATACAATGGAGCCCCTCAGGCTTGAGGGACCATTTGGGGATCATACTGGATACTATTCAAAGGTTGACTACTATCCGGTATTTCACGTCACCTGTATAACGCACAGAAGGGACGCTATTTACCCTGCAACAGTGGTAGGAAAGCCCCCTATGGAGGATTGCTTTCTTGGAAAAGCAACAGAGCGCATTTTTTTACCACTCCTCAAACTACAGTTTCCTGAAATCATAGATATAAATTTTCCTCTTGAAGGTGTTTTCCATAACTGCATAATTGTATCCATCAAAAAGCGATTTCCGGGGCATGCACGCAAGGTAATGTATGCTTTATGGGGGTCTGGACAAATGATGTACACAAAAATGATAATAGTAGTTGATGAAAATATAAATCCTCACGATTTATCAACAGTTGCTTGGAAGGTTTTTAACAATATCGATGCCCGCAGGGATTTTGTTTTTTCAGAGGGACCGCTGGACGCTTTGGACCATGCATCGGCGGTGAGTCATTACGGAAGTAGAGTAGGCATTGATGCAACAGTAAAAATGAGGGAGGAAGGGCATCCCGGGAACTGGCCTGAGGATGTTGAAATGACCCGGGAAATAAAAGAGCTTGTAAGCAGAAGGTGGGAGAAATATGGTTTTAGCAAACGCATTAAAAAAAATTAAGCTCTATGGTGAATTGGTCATGTTTTCCCACACTATTTTTTCTCTATCGTTTGCAATAATATCAATGTTACTTGCTTCTGGAGGATTACCGTCACTTTATACTGTATTCTGGATAGTTGTTGCATTCATGGGTGCACGGACAGGTGCAAATGCCATAAACAGAGTTATAGATGCCAAAATTGATGCAATGAATAAGAGAACAGCACAAAGGCATATACCTAAAGGGAAAGTTAGTATAAAGGAAGCAGTTATTCTCACAGCAATCTCGTTTGTTGTAATGGTAATTGGGGCTGCGAAGCTCAATCTCCTTTGTCTATTACTCTCACCAATTGCGTTAGTGCTGCTGCTGGGGTATTCCTATACGAAGCGATTCACCTGGCTATGTCATATAATTCTCGGAATTACTACGGCAGCAGCACCAGTAGGAGCATGGATTGCTGTAACGGGAACAGTAAGCTTATCTGCTCTTGCAATGGGTGCAGCAAACGTATTTTGGGTGGCAGGCTTTGATATTATATACAGTACTCAGGATTATGAATTTGATGTAGAACACTCCTTGCATTCTATTCCTGTTAGGTTTGGAGTTAAAAATGCACTCTTGCTATCAAGTTTTTTTCATGTGTTAAGCATTATTTTCTTGGTATTCCTTGGACTAATTAATAACCTTTTAGGGTTATGGTATTTTTGTGGGATATTAATTGTGGCATTGCTGCTATTTGTTGAGCATAGTCCTTCTGCTACAAGAAATTCCACAAGCCTAAAGATAGCATCGTATTCAATAAACCAGCTAATTAGCATTGTTTTACTCGTCTTCTCACTAATTGATATTTTTAATAATGTTGCTTTTAAAGTCAGAATATTTTAAATGGATTTTAGGCATCCTACTACCTGTAGCAATAAGGGACGATATTTATATTTGATGTATAAGCCAATAAAATCAATGCTTTTCGTAGTATTTATCTCTAAATTATGGAGGAATATAAAATGGATGCAAGTAAAAAACAAAAGGATACAAAAAATAATCGTAAATCTGATGGGAATTTTAGTAAAAAACATATTAACCACAGCCCACAAGCTGAAAGCGCTAGAACTATATTTGGTAAGGAAGAAAAATAATCTTACAAATCCTGATGTTAGCAATAGTGATTGTATGATAAAGAGATTATCTAATCTAGAAGGAGTGTGCTAGAATGACAAAACAAAACAAGCAACAACCTGACCAAACTGAGGCAAGAATAAAGAGGGCAAATCTCCTTACATGTATTGAACAAATAAAGGAAAAATCAAATAAAGATAAGCCTAATAGATAAAAATTAAAAAATTCAATAAATAATAGTCAAATAAATAAAAATCAAATAGAGAAAAATAGAATAATTCCCCATATATGGCGAATAAATTATTATAGCCAGAAAGCATGTTTGGGGGGATTTGATGGGAATGCTAAAAAGAGCTATTATTGCTATACTCATTTTTACTTTAGCGATATTACTTTTTGGATGCTGCAGCGAACAGCCCAAAACAATAAAGCTTGGTCTTACACCTGCTGTAGATGCCATACCGTTTATTATAGCCAAAGATAATGGTTATTTTAAAAAGCATGGTATTGAGGTTGAACTACAGGTATTTAAAAGTGCGAAGGACAGAGATACAGCTTTTTTGAGTACTGACCTGGATGGGGTTCTATGCGACCTTATAGCAATTTGTATATATAATAACTCAGGTAGCTCTGTAAAAATAACGGGCATTACAGATGGGGATTTTATGCTTATTGCAGGAGCAAAATCGGGAATTAAATCAATGCAGGACTTAAAAGGAAGCAAAAAGAAGGTTGCAATTTCTGAAAAAACAGTCATAGATTTTACCCTTGATAAGCTGTTGGAAAACAACTCTCTCTCAGACAATGACATAGTAAAAGAAATGATACCCAGTATTCCAACAAGGCTTGAAATGCTCAGAAATGACAAGGTGCAGTTAGCGCTTCTACCAGAGCCATATTCCTCACTGGCAATAAAGAGCGGTGGTGTTAAAATAGATTCGGCCTATAACAGCGGTATTTATAGTAACATTTCTGCATTTAAACAAGAAACACTAAATAAAAAAGGCGATGCTGTTAAGGAGTTGTATAGTGCCTATAAGGAGGCATTAGAATACATAAAAAATACTCCTGTTGAAAAATACGAAGACAAGCTAATAGATTTTATCGGGTATCCGAAGGATATGAAAGGTCAAATTATATTACCTGAATATAGAGACAGCACCCTTCCTGATTATTCTTCAATTGAAGCGGCAATTAAATGGTGCTTGGATAAAGGCATTATCAAAAAAGAGTTAAAAGCAGAACAACTTGTTTATAAATTATTTGATAACTAGGGCTAAGGACCAAGAGTGTCTTAGTACTACATCTGTAGGAGTGATATGAAAAAATTAAAGCTTTACGCCCTGGGGTTTATTTATACAAATCTCATTTGGGCTTTTTTGTCTATATTGTTAAACAAACCTGTTATACCTAATCCGATAGAAGTATATGCAAGCTTTTCGCTCTTTTTTCAGGATGGATTGTCAGTACATATGCTTATAAGCCTTTTTAGAATATTTGCTGGTATAGCCATATCACTTGTGATAGGTATTACTATTGGGTATTTAATGACCCAATCTAATAAATGGAGCAGTGTACTGACACCATTGGTTTATTTTACATATCCAATTCCAAAGACAGCCTTATTGCCTATAATAATGATACTATTTGGCATTGGGGATTGCTCAAAAGTAATCCTAATAGTATTAATCATAGTTTTTCAGGTTATTGTTACAGTAAGGGACGGCATTTTGAATATAAGTAAAGAATACATTGACTGCGCAAATAATTATGGTGCATCCAGAATGCAAACCTTCTGGTTTGTTATATTGCCGTCTGTTTTGCCAGAGGTGTTAACTAGCATCAGGTTATCCATAGGAACTGCTCTAGCCGTATTATTTTTTGCAGAAGGTTATGGAACAAGTATGGGGTTAGGGTACTTTATACTTGATGCTTGGTCTATTATTGACTATGTAAAAATGTTTAGAGGTATTTTGGTGTTAGGGCTTGTAGGGGTATTACTCTTTATAATAATTGATTGGTTAGAAAATAGGTTATTAGACTGGAGATGACATAATGAATAAGGCAACAGAAGCGTTGGGGCTACTGCTGCCTTTAATTTTGAAACATTAATTAGTGCCATGAATGGTCACTCTGCTATTAAGCAACAAGAACATGAAGACATTATTGCACTGTCTAAATTAATTTGCTCTTCCTTTGATATATCAGTAAATCTCAGAGTATAAGTGGTATCCTTAGCTAAAAGAATTTTACCTTTAAGGTTGAAATTGTGAGTAGATATAATGTTTTGAATTACAAACCGTACTTGAACACTTTCTCCCACCAAATATTTTCTGGTAGGGGAGTAAAAACGGAGTTCATCGGCTGCAATATCTTTAACAGTAACGTCTTCCCAAATAATACCGTTTTTGCTTATTTTAACTAAATCCAGAGATAACTGACATCTTTTATAGTGCCTATGTTGGAGTTCATTTAAATACCGTTTCATATATCATCCCCCCCTAATTCATTTATGTATACTTAAAATATACTATATTTTGCACTTAATTTCAAACAAAATTCTTTAAAAAGTACTAATATTTTACTAAATTAGGGGGATTTTTTAAATCAGAGTGTATTATAAAGAAAGGCTAGGGCAGCCCACGTTGCTGGGCCTACAAAGCCAGTAACTGGTAAATTGAATTCTCTTTGGAAGATTCGTATTGCGTTTTCGGTTTGGTCATCAAAAGTACCAGTAACCTCTATTTTTGGGATATTAGTATATACGTCAGCTATTTTTGATAGATAAGTTTGGAAATTCTCTACATCCTTGCCGGAGGCACCCTTACTGAGTAAGTAACCGGGATAGAGTGCAGCCTTTGAGGTACCATATTC
>JAEZFR010000094.1 GCA_023417285.1 Bacillota bacterium | reverse complement strand
TAATATGTCTGACCTGCAATTTGATTATTTGTAGAAATTAAAAAATTACTTGCATCTCCATCATCATTATAAGCAATCTGGACTTTATTTTGGTCGTATAGGTATCCATACGTATCAGTCGACCCGCTTGTTTGAATTGTATAAGTACCAATATTCGAAGCAGTAAATCTGAAATAATCAACATCACCGGAAGTCTCTATATTTCCACTCACCCAAGTATTAATGGAAATATAGGTTGCAGATTCAATACTGTTTGCGTGATCATCACTTGGTGTTGGAGTGTCTACATATATTGTAAATGTATCTTTGAATTGAGGAGTATCTGTGCACCATGCCTCAATTGTATAAGTTCCTGGAGTATTCATAACTCCGGAAGGACAAGTATAATAAGTATATAGTGTATGCTGTACATTCCCATCAACTGATTTTTTATCCGTTCTCAACGTGGTACCACTTGAGCTTTTTGTAACAAAATTACATTCACTGTGATAACGATCATATGCAATAACGATAGTAGCACTGCCTTTTGGCTGAATAAGTTGTCCATTACCTGATATTATTTCTGATGAAGTAACAACTTCTCCATCCTCACCAACATCTTCTACTTCCTTTTCATCTAGGAATTCATATTCTGCTGTTATCTGAAGATCTGTATTAATGTTTTCTAAAGCAATTTCAGAATTAACCAATCCCCAACCAAATGTACTTCTGTCACCTAGTTGTTGAGTGCTTTTATATAGTAAGGCTTTTACTTGCTCATTTGTCATCTCTTTTTTTATACTCCAGAGTTGAGCTGCAATGCCAGCAACATGCGGCACAGCTGCCGATGTTCCGTCAATACTTATTGAAGAATTATTAATGTAATTTGTTTCAACTCCAACTCCTGGAGCTACTAAATCCATAGCATCTCCTCTATTTGAAAAAGATGCAACTTTATTTTTCTCGTCAACTGCACCAACACAAACCACATCTGAATATCTGGCAGGGTAATCTATTTCTGTACTTCCATCATTTCCTGAAGCAGCAATTACTAAAATGTTGTTTTTAACTGCTTCATTTATTGCATCTTTAAGTATCGCAGAATATTGAGTTCCTCCAAAGCTCATAGCAATAATTTTGATATTATTATCTATAGCCCACTGTATGCCTTTAATAACATTGCTATATTTACCTTCGCCATTTAGATTAAGCACTTTGACTGAATATAAATTAATTTCTGGCGCAACACCTATGTAGCCTTTATCATTTTTTATCGAAGATAATATACCCGCCATAGCAGTACCGTGTCCATTATCATCGGTATAGCTATCAACACCTTCGACAAAAGATACTCCACCTACAACGTTTAAATCGCTATTACCCGTATCTATTCCGGTATCAAATACCGCTACATTTATTCCATTTCCATAATAACCCTGATTATGTAATTCAGTTGACCTAACCTTATCTATATTCCAGGTTATTTTGTCCTCAGAAATTTTAAAACTACCATCTTCCTCTATGCATTCAATATTCTTGTCGTTTTGTAAAGTACTAAGCTGTCCTTCATTTGCCTCAACAAGATATACATCTTGATTACTTAACAACTTGTCCTCTTCTAGATTTAGAGTTTGCTGTTCTGGAGTATCCTCTAATGTTTGCACTCTTTGAGTATGCTCATTACTTTGCTTAGTGCTCATTTCTTTCTTATATTTTACAAGGTACTTTTTTGAAGGCTGCTGGTCAGTATCAGAAGCATTTGCAAACGCAATACTTTGTAGCGGTAGCAACAAAGATAAAATTACCGCTAGAATAGATAAAAGTCTTTTTTTCACAAGATTATCCTCCTGTATAATGATTTTAATAAAGTATGAGTCATATCAAAATTACAATATTTTTATACAAAATACACAAATTTACTGTTAATAGTAACTATAATATTGTAAAATTTAGTATTATATTCAATATAATACCATCCAATAAGCATACTGTAAACAATAAACCAAAATCTTGTAAAATTACCTTTTTAATATTGTGATTTCTTATGTATTTCTGATAATGAAGGAACTATCTTGCACCGCCAATCACCATAGATTATGGTATTTGGATTTTCTATTGACACACAGCTTAATAGTTTAAAGACTAATCATTGGTTACTTAATAAACATGATTATAATGAGTGAGCAAATCATAAAATTAGAGTGGCTTTATGAACTCTTCCCCGGTAAAAACACTCTAACTGTGCTTTTTGAAAGAGAGACAGAGAACAATATATGAATTACTTTACCAAATAACAAATTAATAATGATTGTCTTGTATTATCTTATTCGAGATATTTTGTTAAGAAGTTCATTTTCCCATTTGTAGAGCGGCTTTTCAAGTAAATTAAATAATTCAGTAATATAGATTAAGTATCCTTTGTCATTATATTTTAGAAAGAGTTGATAGTATACATCACATAAATTATCTATAATTTTTCTATATTCTGCGTCCTTCAAATTCTGACTTTCCATGCTTCTTCTTGCCTTTTCAATTAAGTCAGCTGCTTCAAGGTAGGAATCTATCCCGCGTTCAAACAAGAACATTCCATATAGCCATAACAC
>JAEZFR010000090.1 GCA_023417285.1 Bacillota bacterium | reverse complement strand
ATATTAAAGCTAAAGTAATTGATGCTATGAAATCGGCAGGAAAACCTATTAGTGCTGGAGAGGTTGAAAAGCTAACTGGCATAGACAGAAAGGAAATTGATAAGGCTTTTGCTCAATTAAAAAAGGAAAATGCCATTGTTTCACCCGTAAGGTGTAAATGGGAGCCTGCTAATAAGTAATTTAGGTCCGTTTGTATAATTTTAATTAAGAATAACGTAGAAAAAAATCAAAAAAAAGGCTCCACCAACCTTAATTAATGTGCGTGGAGCCCTAGTTTATCAAGCTTTTGTAGAATTATATCCACTGTCTCACCAATACTTAGATTAGAGCACTCAACTGTAATATCAGCATACTTCTCATATAAGTATTTTCTCTCATTGTATATATCGGATAGTGTTTGACCTTTGCCTAATACTATCCCTCTTGTGTTAATATTATTAAGCCTTTTGATTACACTATGGATATCTATCTTTAAATAGATAATTATGCCATTCTTTCTAAGGTGCTCCATAGCATTATGGCTGTAAACAGCACTTCCGCCTGTTGCAATTACAGTATTATGGATATCAAGAGACAATATAGCGTCCTGCTCAGCTTTAATAAAATAGCCTGTTCCAAACTTATCTAAAATATCCTGCAATAGCAAGCCTTGTTGATTCTGTATTAATACATCGGTGTCTATAAAGTCCTTTTTAATATTCTTTGCAAGTATAACACCAACTGTACTTTTACCTGCACTTGGCATACCAATAAGTATTATATTCTTCACTTCAACCTCTTAAAAAATGTTTTTTGTTATTCTTTACATAAAAACCACATTATTTTTTATAAAAGTTAGAGCGAATAGCAATATCAGCATATTCCAAGCCGTTGATCATTTCCTCCTGCTCTTTTTGAGTCAATGTTCCTCTAAACTCACCATTTGATAGCATTGCAAAACTTTTCTTGGTGTTTAAGAGATTCCTTCCAAATACAGTATGCTGGTACTCCTCTTTTTCAAATCCAAATAGATATGCAAGGGTGGGCATCAAGTCTACTTGTCCACCAACTGTCGATATTTTCTCTGGGGTTTGGCTCTTTTCATATATGATAAGTGGTATTCTATAATCATTGTCAAGCCACCAATCCTGTGAAGGCTGGATGCTTTTTATCTGGTCATTAAAATACTTGTGTACTGATGTATGATCACCCTGTATCACCACAACAGTATTATCTAAAATCCCTGCTTTGTCAAGCTCGTCTAGAAAAATCCCAAGGTAATGGTCAGTATACCTAATGCATTGAAAGAAACCACCAAGCTTTGTATCTTCCAAGTAGCTTGGCAATTTTAACTGCTTGTGCCGTTCTGGTAATTCAAACGGAGAGTGGCTGGTCATGGTTATCATAAAGGTATAAAATGGCTGCTTTTGTTCTATAATCATTGGTTTCACCTGATGCAGGTATGAACCATCGCTAAGTCCTAAGAAAATAATTTCATCCATATTGAAACTTTTTGCATCTATACAATTTTGGAAACCCATATTTTTCAAAGCTTCCAACCAATTCCAATACTCACCATTATCAGGGTGTATAGCCGTTGTAGTATACCCCTTTTTATTGAACAAATCAGGCAGTGAATTGTAGGTCGTATATGGAAATCTAAAGAATGTACTTCCCTTTCTCACTGGAAAAACCGAAGTATTTGCCAATAAATCCGCATCCGAGCTGGTGCCTTCATTTATTTGAGTATAATACTCATCAAAATACAATGAATTCTTAACCAACTTATTTAGAGTGGGGGTAATCTCCTGTCCATCTATAGATTGACCTATAACAAAGTTTTCAAGTGATTCAACTTGTATAACCAGGAGGTTTTTACCTTTGTACATGCCTTTATACTTGTTATCAGGCAAGTCTTCATTCTTTTTATCTAGAAAGGACTGAATTTCCTGTTTTTTTGCTTCCGATATACTTAATGGCTTATTATCAGCAAAGAACACATAAACATCATAAAGATGGTATCCAAAGGGTGAAGTATTACATATAGTCTGTGCCGGATTCCAGTGTGTATAAAATATATAATCATTCTTATTGTTACCATAAACATTTAAAGCCATATAACTAGCTACTATAAAACATATAGGCACTATAAGGGTAATTGCAAATGCAATCATTCTAGACTTTAGTTTCCTAAATAGTGGTGAAGTGTAGTTAAGCCTTCTAAATAAAATCAAAATAGCTAATATTATCGGAATATCAACAAAGAATACAACGTCACAGGGCCTAAACATAGCAAAAATGCTATCCCACAAATTATTCAAATTACCAGTTTGCTTAAGTAGCTGAGTTGACAAAAAGTTTCCGCTTGCTCTAAGATATACCGCATCAAAAGCAAATAGCACAGATACTAGAAAATTAAGTATAAGCAGTAACCATAATCTGCCCTTACCTTTTGCCAAATAGCTCAAAGATACTATTGTAATCAACATAACTGCACAAAGAGGCATAAATGTTATATTGTCTATACCCTTTCCTATGTCAATAACAGATTGATCAGAGCTATAAACAAAACCCATTAATACGATTGATTTAAATAAAAGAATCAAAAAAGTTAGAATTGTCAGCCATTCTTGCAGCAAACAATTGACAAACCTTTTCCCTGGTCTATGTCTAAACCCTCTTGATACTTGAATTCCATAGTTTGTTTGCAAATTCATTATATTACACCCCTAAAAAATTGCTGTCTGTGTAATTATAATACGCGGTACGCAAATTGTAAATAAATGATATTTTTTATCGCTTAATACAACCACCTACTACTGTCAAAAATAAGGCAAATTAAATGGGCAGGTGTACTACCTGCCCATTTTATCTCGATACAAAATTCACATTTTAATATTCAGGTTCAATCAATCCATAGTTTCCATCTTTTCTCTTGTAGACTACGTTAACCTGTCTAGTATCCGCATTGTAGAACATAAAGAATGCATGGCCTAAAAGATTCATCTGGAGTATTGCCTCTTCAACATCCATAGGCTTGACGGCAAACTTCTTTGAACGAACAATATTAAACTCCTCTTCTTCTATAACCTCGTCCTCAAACTTCTGACTGTCTATTCTAAATTCATTGTTGTACATCTTTCTTTCCAAACGAGTCTTGTTCTTTCTTATCTGTCTTTCTAGTACATCAATAGTCTTGTCGATGGAAGCATACATATCATCATTGTACTCTTCCGCCCTAAGAACAATACCATTAAATGGAATGGTTACTTCAACTATCTGCCTCATTTTCTGAACACTCAAGGTAACATGAGCTTCTGTATCCTTGTCGAAAAACTTGTCTAGCTTTCCAATCTTTTTTGTCACCCTGTCTCTCAGTGCATCAGTAATCTCAATATTTTTACCTGTAATAATTATTTTCATAATAACAGCCCCTCTCAAAAATATTAATTGCAACAAATAAAGTGGTACTTGTTATGATAATATAATTCTACAAAATTATAATTATTCCTTCAAGAAATAAAAATGTTATAATTTTTGATTAAGACCATTGTTGTCCTGTTGACTATTATTTTTTTCATTTTTGTCATTCTTATCACTATTATTAAATAACAAACCAAAAGCACCAATTACTATAATAAGGCTTATATTCCCAAATACAGATGAGCTTACGTTAAAGTCAAAAATCATCTTCAGTACTCCAAACACTATCATTAAGACGCCAAGTCCTGCAACTATCAAAAGCTTCTGCTTTCTCTTCATCTTTTAATATCAACTCCTAAAAAAACATTTGATCCTGTATAAATTGTAGCCTACCTTTATTTTTTTCAACAACCTAATTATGTATCAATATATTACTAAATGTAGCAGTTTTTTAACTCAGGCAGAGCACCAAGCTCAGATAGCTAGCTCAGAGCATCTATGCCAAAGCATCTACAGCCCTCTTAAGGATAACTTTAATAATTGCCATAATTGGAACTGCTACTAGCATTCCGATGATGCCAAAAAACTCTCCCCCAATCAGGACTGCCAAAATTGTTGATATGGGGTGTAACCCTAATCTACCCTCTATTATTTTGGGTGAAATAAAAGCATTATCCAGTTGCTGTACTACTACAAATACCAATGCTGCCAATAGAGCCTTGTATGGAGACTCTATAAGTGCCAAAGCTACCGCTGGTATTGCCCCTAGTATTGGTCCAAAATAAGGTATTATGTTTGTAATTCCCCCTATAGCCCCCAAAATAAACGGATACTTAATACCAGCTACGTACAATCCTATTGTTTCCAAAATTCCAACTATTAATGCAGTTAAGAGTTGACCCTGTATAAAATGAGAAACAATACTATTTACCTCCCTGCCCGTAGTTATAGCCCCATTCCTCATTCTCTTAGGTATAAGCATAAGGCCACAGCGCTTTAGTAGCTCCACATCTTTGATAAAATAGTAGGCAATTATCATAGAAAGTACAATATTAAAAATAATTATAACTGCTGAAGCAACTGTTGATATCGTTTTGTTTAGTGCAGATGACAAATAGACCTGAACAATCTGAGTTCCATTGCTTATCTGTCCAAAAATTAAATCCTTTACCTCAGGAGGCCAATTGCTGTATTTAATTTTACGAATGCAAGAATCAAAGAAGCCCTGGTATTGTCCCGTGATTTCGGGAAGCTTAGATATAATCTCTCTTGCGTTGTTAACGATATGAGGAATAACATACATACCCAAGAAGTATAGCACTAGGGCAGTAAATATATATACTAATATAATAGCTATAGAGCGTTTAATACCCTTTCTCTCAAATCTCAGTATAATTGGATACATGGCATAAGCAATAACAATACCTATTAAAAATGGAGATAGGATGGCAAATATCTTGTTATTAAACATAATTAAAAATGCTATGATCCCTGCAAATATAAGTGCTAGTACTATGTAGAACAGTACCTTAGCTCCTTTAGTCATCTTTACTCCTTTACCTTAGGACATTGCCTGTAATCTTAGATATTTTTTGGCTAATTTACTTTAGGTCATGGCCTTTCCTCTTTTGCTATTTTTGCTCCTTTATTTAAGGGTGAGGAAAACAGGACGCCCTGTTTCCCTCTAATATACCAATCTAGGAAAATCATCTAAACATATGCATGGCATCACTAAATACATGGCGGGATCTTCTATATATTTTTCGTCCTGAACGCACCATATCTCTTCTCATCTTTGGATCAACTATCTCTGGATTAGTGAGAATACTGATTGAAGCACCAATCAATCC
>JAEZFR010000069.1 GCA_023417285.1 Bacillota bacterium | reverse complement strand
GTAATGCACCCACAATACTCATATAACCTGTGTCATTGTACAAGTGCCACAGTAGTCTGTCAGTGGGCATATAATGAGAAATCTCACGATACTTTGTAAGCTTATCAGCTATATGTGCTGCTTTTTTCCCAGCTTCACTATCCACCTCTGCTAAAGCCAAAAGCGCATCATATAAGTGCCCATTTCTTGTGGTAAGCCTTAGATCTGCCAAGTCATCTGAAGAAAAACCTGCAATAGGTGACCGAAGTACCGAAAGCAAAGGAATGTCCTGATAAGGATTGTCTATTATTTGTAACAATGACATCATTACCTGTACTTCAGTGGTCTTAAAAAATCCTGCTCCGGTATCTGCAAATGCAGCAATTCCATATCGGGCAAGCTCCTGTAAAAATATTTCACTCCAATTCTTTGTTGTTCGAAGTAGTATTACTATATCTCTGTACCCAATGTTTCTATATGCCTTGTTTTTCTTGTCATAAACTTTAAATATATTACCATCTTTATCCCCACTCATAAGCTCTAAAATGCGTTTTGCAACCATTCTTGCCTCAAGCTGGATATTATCGAGGGGCTCTTCATTTTCATCGTCAAAATCGGCTGCATCGGCAGCACCCTGTTCACCAACACTACCCGTCGCAGCGGTAGGGCTCTGCCCCACGGTAGTTCCTAACTCCTGTGCACCATCTATAGTACTCTGCACCCCTCCAGCAGTCACATTCCCCAGCTCTTCTGTCCGGCAGGTCTCCATTATATAAATTTCTGTTTGTCGTCCATCTAAAGGTTTATCCGAAGGTACATCATAATACTCTGCGCCATACTTGAGCTCCTCTTCATTCTTATAATCCAACTCACCTGCAAGTTGCGACATTATACTCCGGAAAATAAAATTAACTGAATTTACTATCTCTCTGCCACTTCGGAAGTTTTTGTCCAGCACGATTTTGCTGTATGGCGCTTCTTGTGGTGAATAGGATTCATATTTTTTCATAAAAAGATCTGGTTTTGCCTGCCTGAACCGGTAAATACTCTGTTTTACATCCCCTACCATAAATACATTGGGCTGGCCTTCCTCTTCCCTTGAAATGGTCTTTATGATGATTTCTTGGACATCATTACTGTCCTGATACTCATCAACCATTATTTCAGAATATTTACGCCTATAGTTTTTTGCAATATCGGATGCCTCTTTTTCTCCCTCTTTAGTGAGAATTTTGAGGCAGAAGTGCTCAAGGTCATTGAAGTCCACGGAACTCTTTTGCTTCTTTCTTTCCTGATACTGCCTGTCAAAGTCCAAAACAAGGTGAGAAAGACATTTTAGAAGTGGATATAGCTTGTTGAGCTCTTTAAGCATATCCTCTGACTTACAATAAAAAACATCCTCTTGTAGCTTTTTAATATATGTCTTAAGCTCCTCTCTGGTCTCCTTCACCCTTTCCTTTACGTACTCGTCCGCATTTTTTGCACTTGTGGGAAGTCTAGAAAAGCTATAGCCTTGAACCAGTGAAAATACTTCATCCCACAGTCCCTTATCGCAAGCTGATATAATGCAATTTACCAAGTTGAGGTCATCATTAAATACATCTATATATTTAATCAAGCCTTCAGCAGTTGCAAGCAAAGCCAAGCAGTCCTCTAGCTGAGAAGCAAGGCTTTTAAGCACTATATTAATGTTATTAATAATAATGTTACCCCACTCGGTAACTCCAAAGTCCTCAACTGCTATATTAAACATTTCAACGGCTTTATCCAGCCATAATTCTGGCCATGGGCTGCTTTGAATAAAGGAATGAACCTCAAGCACCATGTCTTGGATAGCAAGGTCGTCCCTATTTCCTCCATAGCTTTCGAGCAAACTAAAATAATTCTCCTTGTTTCCTGTAAAGCTGTCATTTTCTTCTTCATATAAGCTATCAAAAAGGTCATTGAGAGTTTCAAGTTTCAGAAGATATGCTTCTGTTTCATCCAAAATCCTGAATTTTGGGTCTATATCCAAGCACTGAAAGTTATTGCGTATAACGCTAAGGCAAAAGGAATGTATGGTTGTTATATCTGCTTTATTCAGTAAGGTTTGCTGCCTCTGAATATTTTTATTCTCAGGCTGTTTGTCCAGTTCTTTTGATATAGCTTCCCCGATCCTTTCCTTCATCTCAGTTGCTGCCGCATTTGTAAAGGTAACGATAAGCAGACTATCAACGTCCACTGGGTTGTCAGGGTCAGTTATTTTTTTTATAATTCTTTCAACCAATACCGCAGTTTTACCCGCGCCAGCAGCAGCAGCAACCAAAAGATTACAGCCACTTCTATCTATAGCGCTTTGTTGCTCTTTGGTCCATTTGTTATCTGCCATTCTGATTGTCCGTTCCTTTCATAATACTCCAAACCTCATCGTCCTTCTTGTCAAACAACTGACGGTAGCTATTTTCACTCATTGTAGGATCAAACTGACAAACCGCTTGATAGCTGCAATAATCGCAACCAGTCTGCTTATTTTTCCTGTAAGGTCTTATAGCCACATTACCTTTCATTATCTCTGTAAACAAATCAGTTAATAACCTTTTTGTGTATTTTCTTAGCATAGAAAACTGCTCCCTAGATGCAGTTGAAGATGGCTTCCCGAGCTGTCCATCCTTATTAATTCTAGCAGGTATGATGATAGAAGTACCAGAAATGCTTTTATCCATCTCGGTAATAAGCTTTACTTCACCTAGCAGCAAGCCATTCATCTTGAGCTTTTTCATTATAGCAAGCTCAATGTCACTAGAAGCCGTACCGCTTTTTGCACTCACTATAGGGTCGTCTAGACGGAAATACAGCATTCCCCCCGGTATTATTGGGTCTTTAAACTTGCGAGCAGCCCCTTCCTGCAAGGCATCCATATAGGTTATAAGCTGCAATTGTAATCCATTTAAAGCATCACTAAGGCTAAAATCCTTATTCCCCGATTTATAATCTACAATTCTAACGTAAGTTCCCTCTTCAGTCTCTAGAGTATCCACCCTGTCAATTCTGCCAATAAAACTAACCTTTTCACCAGTATTCAGCTCAATCACAACCGGTGGCAGCTCTGACTTTTCACCGAAGTCCACTTCGTAGCCAGCAGGGTTGAAGCTACCCATTCTGATATGCTGTGCAATCATCCAAATAGACCTAGCAATAACTCTTCTCAGCCTTGTCATTAGGGCCTTATATCTAGCTGACGATGTAATGGAGGACATTTTCATCTGTGATAATACATCTGATACTATGAGGCCTACCTGTTCATTACACCAATCTCTATCAAAATCACGCCATGTCATTTCATTCTCTTTTAGAACTGCTGCAAATTTCTCAATCACAGCATGCATAAAGCTTCCAACATCAGGCGCTCTGAGCTGGAAAAGCTTCCTTTCCTTTGCTTTTAGGCCAAATTGAACATAATATGCAAAGGGGCATACAGAGTATTTTTCTATCCTAGATACACTTGAACGTGCATTGATTCCATACAAAGAGAGCACTTTTTCCCTGCTCACTGCATTTGAAATATTTTTATAATTTAGGGCGTAAGTCAACATTTCACATTGGCTTTTCCAATCCTCATGCTTTAAAAACCATGCATATACCTCTTTCCAAAAGGCATCAACCTCGCCTCCACCAGAAAGTCCTCTAAGCTGACATACCAACTGGCGAAATGCCGGATTTTTTGCTGCAATGTGGTCCAAGTAGCTGTCAGTGCTGTCAGTAGTATTTGTGACATTGTTATCAGTAGTTTTAGTAACATTGTTATCAGTAGTTTTAGTAGCATTGCAGTCTGTAGTATTAGTAATATTGCAGTCAGTAGTTTTTGCAACAATGCGGTCTGTAGTATTATTAACATTGCTGCCAGTAGTTTTAGCAACATTACTCTTTGTTGTAATATTTCTGAATATTCTTTTTAGCCTGGATATTAAGGTAGAGGGCCTTAGAGTTTTGCCCTGACTATCGGCAACTGGCCAACTTAATGTGAGGCGCTTAGAAGCAGCAGTCAATGTCTTGTATATTAGAAATTGTTCATCAAAAGCCTTTGCCCGTGTATCGCTAGCAAGCTCCAACCCCTTCTCTAAAAGGGCATTTCTATCTTGATCGTTTAATATTCCTTCATCCATTCCAGTTGAGGGAAACACTCCATCATTTACTCCTAAAATATATACATCGGTGACATTGGTGCTTTTTGAATGCTCTGCACTACCTACAATAATCTGGTCAACAGATGCAGGAATGGTGGATATCTTGTATTCTGCCAATCCTATTCTGAATATATTGGTAAAACGCTGTGTTGACACAGTTTCCTCACCCATTACTTCTACTATCTGGTCAAACACATCCATAAGGATATTCCAAACCTGCTGATATTCGCTGGAAAGCCGCCTTTGTCCATTTTCATTAAAGAAATCAACTAACTGTGTAATCTTTATAAATACACCTGTTTTTTCTAAGAATACATAAATGGCTTCACAAAAAGCAGCAGCTGTATTTCTGCCTTTTGTCCTTCCTCTGAACTCAACCAGCGGTTCTATTATTGCTGTCCTAATCTCGTTAATACGTAATAAAAATTCTTCGTCCTGCCCCTCATTTTTGTCAGAAAATAGCTCAGGACTCATTTTCCAATCTTCAGCCTGATACCATCTGCTGCCCCTTATTCCACATGCAAGCACATAGTTTTCAATCAGGTCAATATCACTTGAAGGTATTGAGAGAAGCCCTGCCTTTAAATAGCTGAAGACATCCTCATAAGTCCAGTTATTGTTGAAAATATCTAACAAAGACAGTACAAGTCTCACCAATGGATGATTGGTTATATCCGACTTTGAATCAATAAAAAACGGTATCTCATATTCTGAAAAAATAGCCTCAATAATATTCTTGTAGCCTTCAAGATTTCTTGTAACTACAGATATATCCTTATATCTTCTTCCATTGTCCCTGCACTGCTTAATTATATACTTAGCGCACTGTTCCACCTCAGTATAAATATTGCCCGCCTCAAGCAGGATAATATCCTCCGTTTTGTCACTAAAGGACTTGTTGGGGTAACTAAAGAAA
This sequence comes from Bacillota bacterium, assembly GCA_023417285.1. Lineage (GTDB taxonomy): Bacteria > Bacillota > Clostridia > Acetivibrionales > DSM-1351 > Ruminiclostridium. The sequence continues at coordinate 4,055 of JAEZFR010000069.1, read as the reverse complement.
TTGCTCTCAAGGTGGATTAACTCGTCGCTATCCTTCATTCTGAACAGTTTACCGTTATTAAAGCTGTTTGCATTTATCGGTGTTTTAACTACGGTCCCAATACTGTTAGCTATGCGCATTAGCTTCTTGTATGAATATTTAACGGAACTGAATACATCGGTGTCCTGGATTCCGCCTTCCTCCGCCAGAACATCAGTGCATAGGGTTATTGTAACATCACTTGCCACTAGCAAAAGCTGTTCTATTACTGAGTATTCCTGAGGGGTAAATCCCGAAAAGCCATCTATCCATATACTTGCACCACTACATTGTTCTGACTCTCCTATTTTCTTGGATAACTGAGTAAGCTCATCATCAGCATCTCTAAAGCGCTCTCCAAGCATTTTTTCAAACTCAGTATAAATAGTACTTATTTCGGTCAGTTTTTCTTTTAAGTATGCGTCCTCCAACTGTTCAATGGTTTTTCCCAATCGTTGAACATTAACCTCGTAACGCTTCATTTCTGTAATAAGCGTAGAAATAGTGTTTACAAATCCCTTGCTGTCGGCAGATTTGCTGAAAATAGACAATTCATCCTTCAGCTTGTCCAATATACGATATATGATCATGCATTTCCCGGCAGGGTGAATAAGGGGTGCTGTTACTCCCCCAACTTCATTCATCACTCTGTGAGCCAAACGTCTAAAGCTTAAAACCTCTGCTCCAATAATGCCACCTAGCCCAAGCTTTGCAGATAAGGCACGCTCGGCTTCAAAGGTAAACTGTTCGGGTACAATTAATATAATTTTTTTGTTTCCTGCAAGGTAGTTCAGTTTGATTTCTTCAAGGCACTGTTGAGATTTCCCGCTGCCTGCCCTGCCATAAATAATTTTTATGCTCATCTAAACTCCTAATTAATAAGTTTCCTATATTTTAATTGTTTAATATTTGTACTATTGCTTTAACTACTGGCTATTTGAATGCCGTCACTTTGTTACTTGCTACTGGGTCTAAAAATGGCACCCCTTTATTGCTAATGCTATTTTGCTGCTAATGCTATTTCAATCCGCAACTATTTTAAATCATATTTTTGTCACTAAATATTATTGTTTAACATTTTCCAACTGCTTACTTTGTACGTCATAAAATAGCTGAGGCTTTAATTTTACAAATAATGCTACTATTCCATAGAATGCAATAGATATTATTAAAGTATATACCAATTGCATTACAGGGTCAAAGTTAGAGGTAAAGAAAATAGTATTAGTTGCTAGAGCAGCGTCTGGAAAGCTTACAACCAAAAAGCAAAATAGATTGTTAATAGCATGTACACCTATAGCTATTTCCAATGAATTTGACTTAATAGTTACAATAGCTAGCAATATTCCTACTACAAAATAGTTCAGTATAGTACATATTGTATCGATCGAACTCATTTTTGTTGAAGCAAATACCTCTGGGTTAGCTAAATGGGGGAGCATAAATATTGCACCTGAGATTAATGAAAGAAGCCACGCATTTCTCACTTTTAGGCCAAAGCCCTGTATTACATATCCCCTGAAAACCAGCTCTTCTGCAGTTGTTTGAATTGGGGTCATTATTAGTATTACGGGCAACATTATCCAAAACCGTGATGGTTCAAAGCTAAATGAATATGCTTCAGGGTATAGGAGGTAATCTACAAATGATCCCGCCGAAAGCAGTACCCCATATCCAACAATGCCGATCATCAGTTTGCTGATAGAAATCTTAGGGCTTGGCGTAATTAAGCTTTTAAATGGTCTATAGTGAATATACCTTACTGAAACAAACACACCAAGAATCATTAAATATATAGTAAAGTTTGCCATCAAATACTGCTCTTCCCCCCCCATGAAAAGGTTTAAGAAAGCAGTAGGATTTAAAGCCAGATTTAGAGCATCGTCAGAAATTAATGCCTCAGGGTTTCTAAACATTGCAATAAGAAACCAAACTCCGGATAATATAGAACCAATAATAAAGTACGTAAACATAATGAATGATGTTCCAGCTATAAACCTTGAAGGTCTTGTATTCCCTAGTCTTGCAAGTTCTTGGTATTTAAGCATTTGGGCCTCCCTTTAATACGTATGTTTTTTTACTAAATGGACAATAGTTTCATCTTGTACATTAATTATACTATTATATATAGGTTTTTTGAATAATTGTATTTCCATTTTTGTATATATTGTGTAAAATGTAACTGAGGTGAACACATGTTAAGGAACTATTTAATTAATGCCACATTTCTAGTTTCATTTATAAGTATAATCTACATATATTTTATTAAAACTGAGATCGATAGTAATTCCAAGCGTGTATTTAAGCTCTTTCTAGGGTTTATTTATGGGGTCCTAGGAATTCTATTAATGGTCTTTAGTGTAAAAGTCGGGGACAATATTTTAGTAGATTACAGGTTTTTGCCATTAATGCTTTCTTTTTTCAGCTGTGGATTTACATCAGGCGTTCTTACCTTTTTGGTTATTGGCACTGGAAGGCTTTTATTAAACGGAGTAACTACTGCCTCAATTGCGGGTATTATAGGGTTGTTTTTGGTTATGCTGGTATGTATCATAGCAAATAGTCTTGTAAAATCAAGAAAAAACTTGTGGCTAATTTGCCTTGCGGCTTCACTATTTATTGCTGAGATAATTTATTTTATTATAATAAAGGAGGATAGCCTTAGGTTAACCATCCTTATCACATTTTGTTTGAGTTTTATTCCATTAGGGTTTTTCTCATACTTATATGTTCACAAGCTGCAATTGCTTGGACAATCATATAGAAAATACCGTTCTGAATCAAGTCATGACTTTTTAACTGGATTAAATAATGTCAGAAGCTTTGATACTTTATATAATAGAGCTAAGAAAAATGCCGTAGATAACCATTTGCCTTTGTGCCTTCTTGCTATTGATATAGACTTTTTCAAAAAAGTCAACGATACATATGGACATTTAGAAGGTGATATAGTATTGCAAGAATTAAGCTCCATACTGAAAAAATCCTGTCGCTCAACAGATATTGTTTCTAGAAATGGCGGAGAAGAATTTTCGGCCATATTGATGGATTGTTCGGCAGAAATAGGCATGGAAATTGCCGAAAAAATAAGAAGGAATGTAGCCATTACACCCGTTACACTTTCAGATGGTAGGGAAATAAATATTAACGTATCTGTTGGTGTGGCGTGCTATCCTGACTATGTTAAGGATATCAATGATATTAGAGAAAAGGCTGATATAGCTTTGTATGAAGCAAAGAGAACAGGCAGAAACAAGTGCGTTCTTTTTGAAAACAAAAATATTATAATCAATACATGTCCACCATTTTGTGACTAGAGTACATTTTTCCTTTTTTCTAAACAGTTTGTAACTAGAGTACATTTTTGTTTTTTCTACATGTATTATAAAAATAGCAGTCAAGCTCGAGCTTGACTGCTATTTTTGTTATACGGGATTATACTACAATACTAATCACTTTGAGCCAAAGTTGGCTTCTATCATTATGACAACCTTTTTGCACGCTACGGAGCACTTTTATTGGATAATGACATCTTCTCTATAAAGCGGTGTAGTATTGCAGCAATTTCTGCCCTTGTCGCACTTTTCTTAGGGGCTATTGCTCCATTTCCTATCCCCTTTATAATACCTAATTTATTCATTACTTGTATAGCTTCTTTTGCAAAATCAGAGATAGACGACTCATCTTCAAAGAAAATATATTCGTCCGTTACCACATATTTTAATTTAGCATAATTCATGTACCGATATAGGATAACAGCCATTTGCTCTCTGGTGAGCTCTTTGTCCGGCTCAAAGGTTCCGTTACCGGTTCCTTTTAATATTTCATTTGCAGCCGCCCATTTTACTGCATCGGTATAAAACTTACCCTCTGGCACATCGTTAAAGGGGTTTTCATAAGCCGTTTTTGAATCTTCGACAGTTTCTCTCTCTCCCTCACCTCTGAATAATGCATCTAGACGGTAGATTACCGTGGCTAACATAGCACGACTCATAGTCATATTAGGAGCAAACTCATTCTGCGAAATCCCCTTAAAC
>JAEZFR010000068.1 GCA_023417285.1 Bacillota bacterium | reverse complement strand
GGATGTACTAATGAATAATTAAATAAATGATATGATTTTGACTGTCGTACTAACATGGCGAATTTTCTCTATATTGTAGAGAAAATCAAAGGTTTAGTACGGCAGTCTTTTTTGTTGTAAGGTTAATAACATGGGAGGTAATTCTAACTTTTGAGTTTATGGATATATAACTAAGTTATTACAGTAAAAGAGGACATTTATAAATGTAAATTGTAAAGCATTTCCAATAGTGATAATGTAAGGATACGTCGTGCGATAGGAGATATATTTATGCTTTTATATATTGGGAATCAAGAGGAATATCATTGTCTGCAGGAGCTATCAGATACGTTGCAGCAACCTATCTGTATTATCCCAGCTCCAGAGAATCCAAAGGAGATTCTAGCTAGTGCAAAAGCACAATATTCCTATTACATTGTGAATATAGGTAGTTATGGGGATAGACAGAAGGAATTGATTATTGCTCTTAAAGAATTGTTGGGAAGTATAGAAGGAAAGCTGATTCTGTTGGCTGTAAATATGACAACTGAGACACCAATGATTACGGAGTTAATGTATGCAGGGTTTACTAATATTATTTTTGGTAAATCAACACCTGATTTATCTTCCGTACAAGTAAAACAGGGAATGGTAAATGCAACATCAGAACGAACAGAATTTGGAGATACGGAACCGTTTTTCTGTAATGGGCCAACTATGGGGAAAAGACCTACCGAGTTTATGAGAGGAGAGTATATTTCATGTGAGCCAAGTCTAAGCGGTGACAATTCAAGTACAATTTCTCAAAATAAAGAATTATCAAAAAAGCATTTAATAAACAAGTGGTTTGTAGTAGGTGGAGCCTGTATGCTTGTATTCTTTATTGCGTTAGTGGTTGTTTATCAATTGCTAGTTGCAAAACAAGGAAAAAGTTTGAATTATACTGAGGAAATTGTTTCCTTAGAGGAGAGCAAGAAAAAGGAGAAGCTTATAGCACCGGCTAGTACTGATATGATGGAAGCAATGAGTGACTACCTGCATACTGAGCAACCAGCAGTTAGTAAGCCTCCTGCATCAATTCTTCCTGATTTAGAGGGAGAATTATCAAAATCAGAAGTATTAGTAGAACCAAAGGAAGCAGAACAATTGAAGGAACCAGAAGAATTTAATAAGCCAGAAGTGATAGAGAAGGATGATGCACAAGGAAAAGTACTAGATGGGGATGAAGTATCAGGTAAGGAGACTAAGAAGGCTGGTAGGGGGACCAAGAAAGCTAGTAGGAATATTACGAAAGCACCTATAGTAGAGAAAGAAGAAAGTGATTCAATTGAAATTCAATCCATCTCCCTACCTTTATCAATTCGTATGGTTACAGGAAAAAGAGCTACCTTACTTCCAAAGTGTAAACCAGAAAATCCAAATAAATCATCATTGTACTGGCACAGCACAAATAACCAAATAGCTACGGTAACGAACGGAACAATTAAAGCCATCAAACAGGGAGTTGTATTTATCACGGTGGAAACAAAAAGTGGGAAGAGTGCAGAATGTAAGGTAGTTATAGCAGATCAGTAATTGAGTCGTATTATGGAGGGATTATGAAAAAAAGATTAATAAAGATTGTAGTGTTAGTCATGTTTGTTTTTTTGGTGAATGGGAGGGGTATTACATGTCAGGCAGCCAGTAATGTTAAAGTAAGTACATTTGATGATTTACGTAAATATCTAGGAGAAACGAAAGATTATATCATTACAATTGCTTCCAATATTGAGATAACGGGTAAGTTAACCGTGACAGGAAATAAGAGTATAGTTGGTAACGGTAAATGTTTATATAGAGGGACTTCTTATACCAGTAATTACCTTATCGTCATTAATGAAGGAGCATATTTGAATATAATATCCAATCTATATTTGTCTGGTAATTCAGATAAAATTAAGATTCCGACTAAGCCTTTAATTCATGTGGGAAAGGGGTCGGTTTTGAAACTAGGTGAACAAGTTAATCTTTATAAGAATTATTCGAATAATTCAGGTGGAGCTATCTGTTGCGAAGGTACAATGTACATACAGGGAGCCAACATTTATAATTGCCAATGCAATACAAGTGGAGGAGCTATACAACTTAGAGAAGGCACTAAGTGCTATATGAGTGCAGGAAGAATTTATAGCAATAAAGCTTCTGATAATGGTGGGTCAATCGCACAAAATAAGGATAGTACATTTGAAATTTCAGGTGGTTTAATTGATAGTAATACCTGCTTAATGAAGGGAAATGGTATCCTTATAAGAGGGACATTAATTCTTAAAGGAGAAGGGCAGATTAGTAAGAATAATGATGTCTATATTGATACCAGTGGGTTGGTTCAAACTGGGAATTGGAGTAAACCACATACTATAGCCCTTACCTCTTATCCACAGGTTGGTAAAAAGCTTGTTTCTAACGGTAAAAAATATAAGTCATATTTTATATGGTCCCAGAAGCAAGAAATGACAATAGCTAGACCAATCTGTATTGTTGGCGATAATCTTGTGGTTGGGGCATACTATCCAATCAATTATTACACTGATTCAGCCAAAAAGAAATTATATGCAACTCAGAATAAGCTTTATGGAAGTGCACTAGTCTTACTGGATAAAGGACCAGTATTGACTGGCTACACCTTTAAGGGGTGGTTTACAAAACCTACAGAAGGCACTAATATGACTGGTGCCACCTACCTCAATAATGTTGCTTTGAATGTCTATTCTCAGTATTCAGCTAATAGATATGAAGTTTCATATCAATCTCAAAATATAGTTATACGTAAGGATAGAGTAATATATAATACAAAGTATGGAAGTCAGCCAGTTATCACTATGGATAATTATAGATTTACGGGTTGGTATCTTGATAAAGCATGCACTAAATTTGTTACTTCTGATACAATTGTTAAAACAGCAGCAAATCATACCTTATATGCAGGGTGGAAGCCTTTAAGTTGTCAGGTATCTTTTGATGCGACTGGTGGAGAGGTTAATTTGAAGAAAAAAGAAGTAATATACAATGATAAATATGGAACCTTACCAAAACCATATCAAACAGGTTATGAATTTATAGGATGGTACACCTTAGAAAAAGATGGAAACTTATGTGATGAGAATACCATTGTTACTAAATCATCTAACCATACCCTATATGCTAGGTGGAAACCAAATGTTTATATGGTTACGTGGGACTCCTTGGGTGGAACAGCAAGCTTTACATTTTCCAATGTCACATATGGAACAAGTTATCATACTATCCCAAGTGTAACCAAAGTGGGGTATCATCTAGATGGATGGTATACTGAGCGTCAGGGTGGGAAAAAATGTGATGAGAGTACAATTGTAAAAACAGCAGCAAATCATATCTTATATGCTAGGTGGATCAAAGATAAGGAGATAGTGAAGAATACTATCTTTATAAAGAAGATTTATATTACTGGGATGATGAACTATTATAAGGAGAAGCAAAGTATTAATACAAGTGGGGCCAAACTAGTAATAGAGTATTCCAATAATACCAAAAAGACATTATATAGTGGATGGACTATAGATGGTTATAAGAAGACATCAGGACAGAGGTATGTAGTATTTCGATATGGGGGAAAGAGCTGTAAAGTAAAATGTACTTGGTTAACAACAAATGATATAGCCAAAATTAAACCAACGAAACAGAAATATTCAGGATATATTGGTGATAAATCTTCAATCAACTTTTCTTCATATAAAGAGCAATTGGTGCTAACATATAAAAGTAGTAATTCTAGGATTGTTAAGGTATCAAAAACTGGAAAGCTGGAGTTTAAAAAATCAGGTACTGTCAATATAATTGTGACTATTCGTCTAGGTAGCATCTCAAAGAAATATAATATAAAAATTGTGGTTAAAAAACCAACCCTAGTTTCAGGACACTCATATGGAGAGAAGTGGAATCAACTACAATTTAGGGCTTATTTAAAGGGATCAAAGAAGAAGCCAGTGTATCTAAGCTCCAATTCAAAGGTAGCTAAAATAGATATAAAGACTGGAAAGCTATCTGCTATAAAGACTGGTAAGGTTACGATTACAATAAAAGTAGGTAGTTATCAAAAGAAGTATAGAGTGATCATAAATAAGTCTGCCAGATTTATTATTGTTGAATAAGCGCTTTTCAACAAATATTTTTTAAAAAAATGTTTATACTAGCAATGAGGTGAATAACTTATGTTGAGAGAAGAGAAGAAGGCGCAAAAGAAAGAACAGGAAGAATTTAATTCGGTGACTGCCAAGCATAAGGTGGAGAATCAAAATCAGACTCATAATTCCAGAGAGGAAGGAATAGGACCGATTAATCAGAAAAGATAGGAGGCTGTCGCTTTGGCGATAGCCTTTTTCTATAGTTAAAGTTACAGCACTCTAAGTATTGTAACACTAAGTAACATAATATTACTATTATCTTTAATATTTGACTATACAGAAAAGCTATAATGTCATATAATGGATAATGAATTGTACTATTTTATGGATAAGGGAGAAAATTAGGATGCCCAAGGAATTGATAAATTTACTTTCAGGACACAGAACTTTTATTCAGACACATAATTTTCCTGATGCTGATGCTCTAGCATCAGCTTTGGGTTTACAGGAATTCTTAAAGTATTATGGAATAGAAACTACAATCTGTTATGATGGAAAGATTGATAAATTAAGCACGAAACGGGTGTTGAAAACCTTCCGAATAGAGATACATTCTATACATGAAATTCTAGACATGAATGAGGAAGATTACATAGTTATGGTTGACACTCAGAAATATAATGCTAATTTTACTGATGCTATTGGTAATGAGGTGGCTTGTATTGATCATCATCCAACCTTTATAGGATGTGAGTATTTATACCGTGACATACGTATTGTAGGGGCATGCTCCAGTATTATCGCTAGCTATTTTTTTCAAGAAAATGTACCATTGAATGCTAACCTTGCAACTGCTTTATTATTAGGTATAAAGATTGATACTTTAGATTTAACCCGTGGTGTCACAGATTTTGATATAGATATGTTTGCATATTTATATAAGAATGCTGATAAAGAAAAGTTTCAAACAATGTTGAAAAAAAGTATGGAGTTTGAAGATTTGCAGGCGTATGGAGCTGCTATTGAATCTATAAAAATATATAATCGTGTAGGTTTTGCATATATTCCGTTTAACTGTCCGGATGGATTGGTTGCAACAATTTCTGATTTTATTTTATCATTAAATGTGGTGGATATTGCAGTAGTATATGCATTACGACAGGATGGCATCAAATTTAGTGTAAGAAGTGAGATTGCAAAAGTAAATGCTGGGGCTTTAGTAGCTAAGGCTTTAAATGATATTGGTAATGGTGGTGGACATGCCAGTATGGCAGGAGGATTTATTAGTATAGAAAAAGCACATAAATTTGGTGATCAGATCGATTATGAAATAAGAAGACTATTTTTAGATACATTGGAAACCAAGATGGAGTAATATAGAATCAGTGATAAATTACAAAAAGTGGATAACTATAATTAATTTGATGATATAATATGTAAATATATGTATATTTTTATAATATAAATATAGGTTGGTCAATATATGTAAAATTCTTCCACAAAAAAATGTGCATAGAGTGGATAACATGTAAAAGTTTTCCATTATTATAGTGAAAGGAAAAGATTACTTTTTAATGTCTCCCTTTTGTATGGAAATTTAAGATATGGTATATACTTATTGTGCAAAAACAATAAAGGAGATATTTTATGCCTAATCTTATTTGTAGCGTTGAAAATTGTTCCTATAATACTTCTCATCTCTGTGATCTGAATAAAATACACGTTTCTGGTAACAATGCGGTAGAAAGTCATTCTACTAGTTGCAGGTCTTTTGTAGATCGGCGGGACACTTTTAGTAGTTACGTAAGTTGTGAAAATCCTTCAGAGAGGACAGATATTGAATGTGAGGCACAGAATTGTACCTATAATATCGATTACCGCTGTCACGCTGAGGGCATTGACGTATGTGGATGTGGCTCTCATAGTTCAAAGGGCACGGAATGTGCTACATTTGGACTAAAGTGATAGATATAGTAAGACAAGGAGACATTCTGGCATGCTCCTTGTTTTTTTGTTCAATATTGTTTAGAATATTAGAAAACACCTAACATACACATTGAAAGGATGGATGATATGAAGTTTCGCCCCTGCATAGATATACATAATGGAAAAGTAAAACAGATAGTTGGAGGAAGTCTACAGGATAATTCCTTGACTACGCAAGAAAATTTTGTGTCTAATCAGGGAGCAGTGTTTTATGCAAACCTGTATCGCAAGCTTCATATAAAAGGTGGACATATTATACTATTAAATCCTTCACATTCTCCATATTATAAAGAAAATGTTAGACAGACCATAGAGGCCTTGCGTTCATATCCTGGAGGGCTTCAAGTTGGCGGAGGAATTAACTTAAAGAATGCTAGTAGGTTTTTAGATGCCGGAGCTAGTCATGTGATAGTTACTAGCTATGTTTTTAGAGAAGGTCAAGTGGATTATAATCGATTAAGAGAAATGAGCAAAGTTGTTGGAAAGAAGCGATTGGTCTTAGACTTAAGCTGTCGTAAAAGGGAAAATGAGTATTACATAGTAACGGATCGATGGCAGAAGTTTACCAATGAAAAGCTAACAATAGAATTATTGGACAGACTGTCTGAGTTTTGTGATGAATATTTAATTCATGCCGTGGATGTGGAAGGAAAGGCAAGTGGGATTGAAGAGCCTCTTGTTAGTTTACTTGGTAGTTGGTCCAATTTACCTGTCACCTATGCAGGTGGAGTAGGTTCTTATGCTGATTTGGAGACGTTAAAAAAACTTGGTAATAATCAAGTTGATGTGACAGTAGGAAGTGCACTGGATCTATTTGGAGGCCCTTTATCGTTTAAAAGGGTATTAGATATTATAGACAAATAACAGATGTGGTAAAAATAACTAGGATTATTAAAACAATCTTTCACTTAATCACTGTAATAATATATTCTTAACAATTTAGAACTGTACAAAATTAATGAAATTATATTAGTATAATGACAAATATATGTTAAAATAACATATAAAATGAAACATGACACGAACAAGCAGATAAAAGTGCTTAAAAAAAAATCGGAAAAGGGTTGATTTTTTAATTTCTTATGATATAATTGTTTCATAATTGTTAACAAGTTGTTACTTAAATTAATGAATTGTTTTGTTTCTAAAACAGTTTTGTAAAACAAATGAAACGAAAACGGAAATAGAATGAAACAATTTAAAGTAAGGAGACAATAATGAAAACATTAATCAGAAAGAGTGCATTATGTTTACTGGTATTTGTAATCGCAATTACAAGTAGTAGAGTTGATGTATCTGCAGCATCTAAAGCAAAGTATACGAAAGCAGAGTTAAAATACATATCTGCTATAATATATTGTGAAGCAGGCAATCAGCCACAAAAAGGAAAGATTGCAGTTGCCAACGTAGTCCTTAACAGAGTAAACAATAAGAGATATCCGAACTCTGTCAAAGCTGTTATTTATCAGAAATATCAATTTTCTCCTACAAGAACTAAAAGTAGAAAATATAAAGGATATACGAATTATCAGGTAGCATTGAAAAAATACTCTGGTGAGATTAAGATGAGCAAAACAGAGAAGAAGATGATGGCATCTTGCAAAAAGGCAGCTTTAGCTGCACTAACCGGTACAAAGGTATTGAGTAAAAAGTATTTATCTTTCACTGCTAAGAGTGCAGTTAAAAGAAAAGGTGTAAAAGCAGTGTATATTGGTGGTCATGGTTTTTACTAAAGCTATGTTCCTAATAGGTTAATATTATAAGTGAAAAATAAGAGGACTTATTCATTAGAATAAGTCCTTTATAATTGTGAATAATTGTGGTAATATGGTAGTTATAAATCTATCGTAATGAAATGGGAAAAATTTTGAAAGGAACGAATCAAATGGATGAAATGAATGGCTCAAAGAATTTTATTGAGCAGATAATTGAAAATGATATTAAGGAAGGGTATTGTGAAACAGTAGTGACCAGGTTTCCACCTGAACCTAATGGG
>JAEZFR010000032.1 GCA_023417285.1 Bacillota bacterium | reverse complement strand
CAATATATTTATTGGTATCTATCCAGCCGGTTATAGCACCTACTTTTTGGGATGCTATCGCCGAGATGGTTCCGTAATTATAGCAGTTCACCACATAGCTTGATGGTATTTCAAGCGCTGACGAGCTGTTTACATAGTTAAAGCCGGTTATACCCCCAACACCTGAGACTGATGCCTTAGTTGAATTTATACTACCAACATTATAGCAGTTTGATATTCTTGAGCCTTTTGGCAAATATGCTGTTATGCCTCCTACATAGCTTCCATCGGAGTTAATATTACCAGAATTATAGCATTTGCTTATGCTTTCTCCCACTGGTGTCTTGCTTCCAATCTGACCAATAAGTCCTGCGGTATAATTAGAACCAGTGATAGTTCCGGTATTATAGCAGTTTGTAATCACTGATATGTTCGGAATCGTTCCATTTAAGCTACCTACAAGACCTGCGGTATTGTCCTTGCCTGTTATGTTTCCGGTATTATAGCTATTAACTATAGCTGTTATTTCACCAGAAAATTCACCTACAAGACCAGCAACTTTCTTACTTCCAGTTATATCATTCAGGTTTTTACAATCTATAATTCTGGCTTCCCTTCCCATTTCGCCTGCTATACCACCAACTAAATTAGTTCCTGAGATACCCTGTGTATTGATGCAGTTCTTAATAAATGCCTTATCCTCAGTTTTGCCGACGACTCCACCTACACTATTGCGGCCGCTTACTGTAACATTTGATATACAGTTCTCTATTGATTGACCAGATCCAGCATAGCCAACAATACCTCCTGTGTAATCGCCTCCTTTTACAGTTCCATACACAGCAAGATTTTTGATGCTTCCACCAGCAACATTACCGAATAGACCACTGTAATTGGATGTTCCCTCTATAGTAAGACCTGAAATAGTATAATATTGCTCTGTTTCTGGCTGTGATACTACCTCTTCTTTTCCAGATATAAAGTTTTTTATGTTGGAAAGTAGTTTTACAATGCCACTTTCTTCAGCAGGTGGATCAGGTACTTTCAATCCTGCTGAAAAATGCCCTTTGAAAGGATTCTGACTATTGCCTATTGGTATCCAGCTTGGTGTAAACCCGCTTAAATCCAATGAAGTAGCCAGCTCAAAATAACAATTTTCATATGTATTACCTGAATTAACCTTCTCTGCAAGCTTGCTTAGTACAAAGGTGTCTTCTATCTTAAATGGCTCGGATTCGGTACCAGTTGTAAACAAATCAACAGTCTTCCATTGTGCATACAGAGTTATGGTTGGATTTTGTCCATTCTCTGTAGATATAATCTTACTTACCAAGTCTGTATCAAAATTCCAGTAAATATCTGAGCCTTCACCTGATTTGATTAAGGACCAACCTAACAGGTCATGTCTCTCAATGGGGTTTTTTTCTCTTTCAGGATTATCTACAGGTAATATTTTATCTGCATTTTCACCTGTCTTCACTACCATCTGACTCTCTGGAATATTTGTAATAATGTCCGACGCCTCAACATTACCATCAAAAACTATATTCACTTCTCTGACTGGAACCCATTTTGCATATAGTATCACGTCCTCAGTAACCGCTTCATTATAGTTATATGGTTTCGTACATTCTTCATCTAAGTACCAGCCAGAGAATATGTTATAAAATATATCTTCACTATTTTCTTTGGAAGGAATAACATTTTCAGCGTCCACCTTACTGCCGGCTTCTATAATCGTCTGCTTGAAGTTTTGAACCGCTTCACCCTCTACAAAATATCCTCCATTGGCATTATAGATAACCTTAAATTCCTCTGCAGTCTTTTTAACAATGTTGATTGTCAATAAAATATCTCTTTCAGGCATAGTAAAGGTACAATTATCTGATCCACTACCATTTACAATTGTGCTGTTTCCATCTGATATAGTGAATAACTTCACTATATGGTCAATATCAGAGTTAATTGCAATTTCCAACAGTTTGCCTGCTTTTGCATATCTAGGTGCATCAGTTATACCATTTCCCTGCATGTCTATAGATAATTTATAAACAGCTTTATTGTTCTCATCCGCAAAAACAGGATGAGTCTCTCCCTGACTCCACAGCATTGTTCTATCCTGGCTTCCTCCGTTATCAAGCAGATAGGCTACATGACCATTTGCAAACTCTTCTGCTGTACATGCAATAGCTTTCTGATCATCAAACGCTCCCAGTAAACCAGTATTTAAATAGTAACAATTATTATTATTTTCAGCATTTTCACTGGTGATTGCACCCACTGTTATAGAAGACGCTGTAGTTGTTATGGTGCCTACAGTAAAACAATTTGTCTGATAGCTAGTTGTATCATTTGCTCCGACTATGCCTGCAATCTTATTATTACCTTGAATATTTGTAGTACTATAACAATCTGAAATTATAGTATTATCCTTTGCAAGACCTGCAACTGCACCAATATACTCATTTCCAGTAATATCACCCGTAACAGCAAGGTTTTTAATTTGAGCACCTGATAATACTCCAAAAAGTCCCTGATAACAATTATCTGACTCAATGGACAATCCTCTTATAGTATGATTTGATCCGTTAAAATATCCTGAGAAAGGAGAAGCCTCATTCCCTATTGCTATCCAGCTATCTGAAAGAAAAATATCGGTAGTCAATTCAAAATAGCAGTCTTTATAGGACTTTCCGTTATTAACATTTTCAGCCAGCTTCCTAAGCATATCAGAGTTTTTAATTTCAAAAGGCGCTTGCTCAGTGCCTGTAGAAAGCAAATCATTTATTCTCCAGTGGGCATACAGTGTAATCGATGTAGTATCATCTCCAATTGTGGTATTTGTATCTACGCTATTACCAAAATCCCAATAAGCTACTTCTCCTTCATCTAACTTTGTCACGGACCAGCCTAGAAGTATGTATTCTTCTGTATCAGTAGTAAATCCGGTAACTGTAGGCTCGTTTATAGTAGAATTTACAGCAATATCCACGTGTGCATCAGGAATTACGGGAGCATTAACTCCGTTTAAATCAAAATTTACTGTAACATTTTTTGCTTCTACCTCATCTTCCTCAACTTCCTCATCTTCCTCAACTAATTCATCTTCCTCAACTTCCTCCTCCTCAATTACATCTTCTTCAACTACATCATCTATCTCAACTATCTCATCTACCTCATCCAGTGGATTCTGAACAGGGTCTTGAATAGCACTACCAGTTTCCACACCACTTTCGCCATCAACAGCCGTTGCTGTCATACCCGGAAAAACCTGTGTATTAATAATAGTAACACATAGCAGTATAGTACATAGTAGTTTTCTAGCTCTCATCGGATCATCTCCTTGTAAATTATTACGATTATTTTAAATATGTTGTATCTTTTAAAAGAATAGCTTCTCGGTTCTTATCAGCCTTGAAAGTTAGTTATTTTCATTTTGAAACAATGTACATTTTACCAGTCTTTGGGTCTTGTATAACAACACCCTTTGATTCAAATCCCCCTAAGTTTGAGCTATCCTCTGTAATGAATTCAGTGTCGTCCAATGGAATAAGTTGACTTTCATCAATAATTCCAGTAACATTTGCAAGGTCTACATTCCAGTTGAGCACAATAGAAACCATTAAGCCACATGAAAAAACCAGCATAATATCTACAAGGTTTGCAACACTCTCCATTGGGTTTATTTCCTGTGCGTTACCCGTCTTTTTTCTTCTCAACCTTGAACTCCTAAGCATTTGGTTTTACCCCCTCAAGGATACATTCCATTATTGATTCTAGTTCACTCATATATTTTGCATACCATCGTTTACGAATATTTGATATTACAAAACAAAAGGATGCTGCTAATAGTCCTATAATGGTAGAGTCAAAGGCTGTACCCATAGATGCGCTGAGTAGTGCAGTATCACCTTTTCCTAGACCTACTATACCGGGTCCCAAAGGAATAAGTGTTCCCAAAAGACCAAACATAGGAGCAAGTTTTGCTACAATATCAGTAATCATTGTATTTCTTTCATAGAATGCTTCTTCTTCCGATAATATTGTTTGTGCCATGGTTATAAAGGAATTGTGTGGCATGTCCTTTGAATCAACCAGCTTCATAGCTGCCCTTTTCTGACGAGGCACAAGCTTACTGTCATTAATGAGCTTATCAATCAAAGTCATATCTGTATGAGAGATCTTAGCAATTAGTTCAGAGATATTTTCCTTTGACTTCCGTCGTTCAACAAAGTATTCAACGATTACCCCTGCTGTATGCAGTAGCCCCACTATTAAGAATAGTCCGAGTATAACCATGCAAGGTATTAATGCCACTTGTCCAATCTGATGTAAAATGCTACCTATAGAAAAATCCATTTATTTAGTCCATAAAAGTGAATCTTGAATGAGATTCTGATATGGACTATGCACCTCCTTATATTTTCATTTTTTATACATCTTCCATTACTTCTAAAATCAGAATATATTTTAAACCTCTTTATTACGCTTATTGAAATCTTAAACTTGTGTATTGTAATTGAATATAACTTCCTACTCAATGAGTCCATATTTAATCTTAATTCTGTCTAATTTCTCCAGCATAGCTGGAGCAGCTACCCATATGAAGAAGACGGTAGCAATTGCATGTATCATATTAAATGGTAACCCTGAAATATATGCTGTCAAAAACATCTCTGCTTTTGGGTTTGCTTGAAATATAAGCACCGATGCAGGATCCATAATTCCACCATAAATAAAGAATGTTGATAATCCTCCAAAAATACAAAGCGAAAGCCTGGTTCTCAACAACACCCCTTTTCGGAATAGTACCCCCGCAAGGAAACCTATTATTCCAAATGCAAACATTTGCCACGGAGTCCAAGGCCCTTGTCCAAAGAAAAAGTTGGAAACAAATCCAATTACAGCTCCTACCAAGAACCCCGTTTCTGCGCCAAAGGCCACAGCCGAAATAATTACTATCGCTACTACTGGTTTGAATTGTGGAAGCATAAAAAATGCAGCACGACCCGAAACACCGATAGCACAGAGCACCGAAATCACCACAAGCTCTCTTGCCTGGGGTTTGCGACCCTCATATATCATGATAAAGGGAGCTATTGTTTCTAATATTACTAGTAGCGATATAAAATAGTACTTCTTATCATCTAGGTAGAATACTCCAATAAAAATTGTAAGTGGAATTAATAGCAAAATCATACCTGCTGCTACCAACGTCCTCTTGCTTAGCTTCCTTTTTTCTGCGGCTGTCTGTATGTTATCCTCTATATAATTTCTGTTTCTTCCCCAGAACATCAAGGTTAATGCACCACCGGCTGATAGTGCAAGTACAAGTATAGTTATTGCATACTTCCACGAGCCTAGTGCTGAAAATGCTCCATCAGCTATGTCTCCCATTGCTGTTTCCAAATCTGGATTTATTATGGTTGCACCTATAAATATGCTTAATGCCAGTAAACATAATGCAACAGGTTTTTGCCACTTTGGTATCCTACAAATGCTTTCTCCTTCGGAACCAGACTTATTTTTCTCCTTCTCATCCTTGCGTAGGATATTAGAAGGTTCGAAATCATTTTTTTCAACTGTTTCACCACATGCCAGAATCAAATCGTCAATGGTGATAACATCTGGTA
>JAEZFR010000009.1 GCA_023417285.1 Bacillota bacterium | reverse complement strand
TGATTTGACAGTATACGAAAAGGATTGCTATAATGATGAGCTTTCAAAAGTTTCTCATAACTTCAATGAAATGATGGAAAACATTAATCAGCTTGTACTAAATATAAGGAATTCAGCAGAAAGTGTTTTGCTATATTCTAATAAAATCCAGGGGTCTTCAAAAGAAAGTCATAGGGCTTCTGAACAGGTTGCAATTACCATTGATCAGATCTCTAAAGGGGCCAGTGAGCAGGCAGCTGAGATTAGTGATAGCACTTCAATAATGGATGTTTTATCTGACGAAATCAACAGTGTAGGAGTAAACATGGCCGCCATAACAGGTACTACTGCTACCATAATTGACCTCAATACTGAAGCGGCTCAGAAAATAAAAACCTTAGATACTAAGTCAAATAGTGTTAGAATGGCCACTTCACAAATATATGACAATGTTAATGGACTTAGTAAGAGCATAAAGGATATACAAAAGATTTTAACAATTATGAATGGAATATCTGAGCAGACAAATCTTTTAGCATTGAATGCAGCAATTGAAGCTGCAAGAGCGGGCGAGGCGGGTAGAGGGTTTGCTATAGTGGCAAATGAAGTCAAAAAGCTTGCTAATCAGTCAAAAGACTTTGCTTCTAGTATTGATCTAATAATTAGAAATATCCATGAAAATGCCTCTAGTACAGTTGTACAGGTAAATTCCGCTAGTGCGACAGTACAAGATCAATTAGATGCTTTAAAAGAAACCGAAAGCAAGCTTGATACAATATTCCAAGCTATGGAAAAGGTTGTTTCTAATATTGAAATGACTGGTAATTCAGTACAGCATATTGTTAATTCAAAGGATAAGGTACTTCTTTCATTACAGAATGTATCGGCAGTTGCACAGGAATCAGCAGCCACTACTCAAGAAATAGCTGCTAGCACTGAACAACAGATAGCTACATCTGAAGAGCTTTCAAGCTATGCTAATATTTTAAAGAAACTATCAGAGGAGTTAAACAACTCATTAAACTCATTTAAAACAAATGATTAGTATTTAATACAAGAAGCGGAGTATCCTTTAATAAAAGAAGAACAGTGGATGTGTTATTGTTCACCATAATCTTATTTGGAGGACTCTGCTTTTTTATGTGATAATTCTACTTCTTTTTGTGATAATGCTACATCTTTATGTGGAAGTTTTACTTCTTTATGTGATGATTCTACTTCTTTATGTGATAATGCTACATCTTTATGTGGAAGCTTTACTTCTTTATGTGATGATTTTTACTTCTTCATCACTATAATAATAAGTTACCGCTAGAGACTTCTCTGTAATCTCAATGATATTTTTTGCTAAAATAATCTGGCAGTTAGGGAAAACAGTCTTAGTGATGGATATTTCACCATCGCCTTTTACCTTTAGACATTGGAGCAGGTTTTTTCTAGACTCTTCGCAATCAGCTTGTGCTTCTTTTAATTGATTGCCTCTTTCTGACAACGCAAGCAAATCCTTTCTCTGCTTATCAGATGGATCAGTCATTGCACTAAGGCTGTCAAGCGCTGATTTTACAACCTTTTTCTCATTTTTATACTTCTCAATTTTAGAATTGAGAGATAGAATTGTATTTTCATATGCACTTCTACTAAAACCTTCTACCGCAACAACAGTTCTTTTTTCTCTGTCACATCCCAGTATTGGAACTACTATCTTACAAAGAGCCTTGCAATATCCCCCTATAATATGCCCTTTATCAGAAGTAACCAGAATCTGCTTAGCAGACAAAAAACTATTTATACTATATGTATCTATTAATAAATTCTCACCGCAGGTAATCTTGGCATTTTCTATATACTTGGTTATTAGATTTTTGGCTGCAGATATCTCGACCTTACCTTTAGAGGTTATTCCTCCCTTAATAAAAATGCTTCCGTTAGTGCTGCTTATACTTTTTATATTACCAATTCCCATGTTGCTATTAATCTCAATATCGCGTGTTGCGGTGACAGAAAAGCCATCTGAGATAGTGCCCTTTATAGTAACGCAGCCATCGAATTCAATATTACCAGTATTAAAATCTACATTATCTAGTTCGAGGTGATTTGCTACAGATATCTTTCCGTCTATGAAGCTAGCAGCACCTGAAATTTTTGCATAAAGTGCCGTCACACTTCCTTTTTTCTCCTCGTAAACAGACTTAGAATCATAAAATAGGGGTAGAGTTTTACCAGGCTTAGCCCTAATAATTTCGCCCTTAACCGTTCTACCATCAACTCCAGGAGTAGGTTCTTGACGTTCACCAAGCCATTCTCCTTTAGTAACATTATTCACAAGTTTTAGATTATAGAAGTTGATTTTACGTTCCTGTCCATCATTGTTAGGCCGGTTATGTTCTATTTTATATAGTTTAATTATTGCATTTTCACCGTCTATTGCAGGAGCACCGCTTGCAACAAGATACCTTTTGTGGGGTAATATTTTTTCAGATATTAAAAAGCTAGTATCTACTCCATACACTATACCATTATCCTTTAAAAGTTGATCTACACGAGTTTTAATAACAGTGCCATCTAATAAACTTTCTTGAGAAATATTAAAGGTAACATATGCCTTGGTGTTATTGTCCATAAGCTCTAGTTGAATATCAGCCTTGAGTATACCGATTTTTTGAGCAGAAGCTACAGCATTTGCAATGCTGCTCTTTACTAAAGCAAAATTATCAATGTGTACCTGAGGATAAGCCAAAAGAATAGTATTGAAAGTTATCAAGGATAATCCCTTTTTTAATACTTTAAGGAAAACGTTATTGTCGATTGAGGTTATGCAGATAAAATCATTTGAAAAAATTAGCTTTTCATTCATAGTAACCCCCAATAGCTTTATTTATCTAATATAAGTATCGGCAACTTTTTAATAATAAATAAATACAACCTTCTGATACATAAATAATACGTTATAATCATTATCCTTTTTTCATATATTTATAACGAGGCATGGGACCAGCCTGATAGTCAGATGGTTACTTACGAATGTTGTACTTTAAGAGGCGAAGGGAATGAAGCTGATTGAAAAATACTATTAGTTTAATGCTTGTACTGGCGTTACTATTTGCAAATGTAATTTTTAACTGTTCTGTTTTTGCAGATGACTCTGATGATGAGGCTCCAGTAAATATTAATGATTCACAAATAACATCTACCTCAGACGGACAACCACCGAGAATTGCTGCAAGTTCGGCAATTGTAATGGACTTTGCCAGCGGCAGAATTCTTTATGAAAAGAATGCATATGTAAGAAGGTCAATAGCTAGCACAACTAAGATAATGACTGCAATAGTAGCTATAGAAAACGGCAATTTTGAGGATGATGTAGTTATCAGCAAAAGATCTGCTGCTATAGGGGGCTCAACAGTTGGCCTTAAACAAGGTAAGACATATAAGCTTAAGGATTTAATGTATGCTATGATGCTTAGATCGGGAAATGATGCGGCAATTGCTATTGCAGAACATATAGGTGGTTCGGTAGAAGCATTTGCTCAGATGATGAATAGAAAAGCTGCTGAAATAGGCGCATTAAATACAAATTTTGTTACTCCACATGGGCTAGATGATCCACAACATTATTCTACAGCTTATGATTTGGCACTTATTACACAATACGCATTGAAAAATCCTATATTTGCCGAAATAGTTGCAACAAAAAGTTCTACGTTTGAGGGGAGGGGTATTAATAATACAAATGAAATGCTAAGCCTATATCCCGGAACGGACGGTGTAAAGACGGGTTATACAGGCCAAGCGGGAAGGTGTTTGGTTACATCCGTTTCACAAAATGGTAACAGGTACATATCAGTTGTTCTCAATTGTGCGTCTAGAACTCAACGAGCTGCCAACAGCAAATCCATATTGGATTATTCCTTTACAAATTACAGAAGTTACGATTATCTGTTTGAAGGACAGCAAGTAGCAGAGCTAAAGCTGCATAAGGGTATAAAAGGTAAGCTTAATGTCTATGCCGGCAGCCAAATTACACTTCCATTAAAAGAGGACGAACGAGAGAGAATAAAAGTTAATGTTGACATTCCAAATACATTAGAAGCGCCTATTAGGGCAGACTCGAAGGTTGGGAGCATCAAATATGAATTGGATGGTCAGATAC
>JAEZFR010000585.1 GCA_023417285.1 Bacillota bacterium | reverse complement strand
ATGCTGGTTCCTGGCGTTAGCGGTGGAACAATGGCATTGCTGCTTGGGATTTATAATGACATGATTTCAGCAGTAAGCTCTTTTTTCAAGGACAAGAAGAAAAATGCTATTTATTTATTGTTTATTGGATTATTTGGAGTAATTGGCATGGTGCTTTTTGCCAAACCATTATCCATACTCACAGAAAAATATAACTTTGTTATGATGTATTTTTTTCTAGGAGCTGTTGCGGGAAGTGTACCATTTATATTTAGGAAGGCACATGAGACAGAAAGCAAAAAGGCAAAAAAAAGTCCCCAAATTCTATCAGCTGCGGTTTATGTTATAGTGGGTGTAATATTAGTTACTCTACTTGGAATGATACCTGAGGATATGATGGACTTAGGTAATTGGAATGGGGTCTGGGGTTATGTAATGCTATTATGTACAGGAATAGTTGCAGCAATAGCACTTGTACTGCCTGGGATTAGTGTTTCGTACATGCTTCTAGTATTGGGAATGTATGAAAAGACTATTAATTCAATTACAAACTTTGAGCTTCAATTTATTATGCCATTGGGGATAGGTTTATTGCTCGGGATAATACTGACTACAAAGCTTTTGGAAAATGCTCTGAATAAACATCCAAGGCCAACATACCTTATTATATTAGGATTTATTATTGGTTCAATGGTAAGCGTATTTCCGGGTATTCCAAATGGAATTTATTTAATACTTAGTCCGATATCATTTGCTGTGGGCTTTATGTCAATTTATTTATTAGGAAAGCTTGATAAGGTATAACTGCAAAATGCTTGGTGGGAATAAACGCAAAAAGCACGATAAGCTATAGATGAAAAAAATCCCGATGAGGAATAAGATGTAAAAGCTTGAGTAATTATGAGATAACCATACAGCAGTTTGCAGTAAGCCATAAAGGGGTATTTTAGGGCTATATGTGCCTTGACATATTTAGGAATAAATATTATAGTATTAAGTTAATAAACTAGTATTGGAGGTGGGAACAACATGGATGATGGTGATATACGAAGTAGTAGCGCACTAGTAAGAATTTTTGTTAAAAGTAAAAGTAGGTTAAGAAATTTTTTCTACAGACGGCCTTGAAAATTATTATAGTGTATTAATTTATTTATTATAATATTTTGGGGGAGAAAATGTTAACAGAAATTATACTTTTATTAATTCTTATAGTGCTAAATGCTTTTTTTGCAGCATCAGAAATAGCTTTGATTTCTATAAACGATAATAAGATAAAACATATGGCTGAGAGTGGTAATAAGAAAGCTATATTATTGAAAAATTTATTAGGAGAACCTAGTAAGTTCCTTGCCACTATTCAGATCGGTATTACTCTTGCTGGATTCCTTGCGAGTGCTTTTGCTGCAGAGAACTTTGCGGGGCGCTTGGTGGAGGTTGTTAAAAAAACGGGTTTTCAAATACCTGAGTCAGTACTTAAAAATATTTGCTTGATAGTAATTACTTTATTGTTATCATATTTTACTCTTGTTCTTGGTGAACTAGTTCCTAAAAGATTGGCAATGAAAAAGGCTGAATCTATTGCCATGTTTGTTGCCAGACCAATCTATTTCATTTCTTTATTGACGTCTCCTTTTGTAAAATTCCTTACATTTTCTACAAATACAATAGTAAGATTATTTGGCGTAGATCCAAATGAAGAGGATGAAGAAGTAACAGAGGAAGAAATACGTATGATGGTTGATGTTGGTGAGGAAAAGGGGACTATTCATGAAAATGAAAAGGAAATGATAAATAATATTTTTGAGTTCAATAATAAGACCGTTGGAGACATAATGACCCATAGAACAGATATTGCAGCATTGCCGATTAACGAAACGCTTGAAAACGTTATTGCTTTTGTTAAGCAGGAAAAGTATTCAAGAATACCTGTTTATGAGGATGATATAGATAATATTGTTGGAGTAATGCATTCCAAATATTTAATTGACTACTTATCAAATGGTAATTCCAATAATGATTTTAACCTGTCAAGTATTATTAGAAAACCTTATTTTGTTCCTATTTCTAAGAAAACGGATGAGCTCTTTGCGGAATTGCAGAAAAGCAATACTCATCTTGCAATAATAATTGATGAGTATGGTGGTACTGCCGGTATAGTTACATTAGAGGATCTACTTGAAGAAATAGTCGGTAACATATTTGATGAGGATGATGAAGTAGAACGTGATATTGAGAAGCAGGACAACAATACATTTATTATAAATGGAACAACAAGCCTTGATGTGGTAAGTGAATTCCTAAATGTACCATTGCCAATTG
Source organism: Bacillota bacterium (assembly GCA_023417285.1). Lineage (GTDB taxonomy): Bacteria > Bacillota > Clostridia > Acetivibrionales > DSM-1351 > Ruminiclostridium. The sequence continues at coordinate 1,846 of JAEZFR010000585.1, read as the reverse complement.
ATGAGTATGATACCTTAAGTGGGTTTATTATTGGAGAATTAGGACGAATACCCAATAAGGGAGATGACCTTACTTTAGAGTACAATAATCTGATTTTTAAGGTTAAAGAATTAGATGATAAGAGAATTGCTAAGGTTAAGGTTTGTGTAGAATTGTAGAGATAAATTTGTATTTTAATATAATAATTTAAGAATTTATTATAATATTCATACCTATTAAGATTTAATTAGGTTTGAATATTTTTTTTGCTGAATAATATTGTGTAGTATTTTGCAATATTAATTATTTATTTTGTGTTGAAATTTTTTTATAATTATAATACCAAAATATGTATTTGATATATAAGTTTAGGAGAATGTCAATGAGAAGCATTATTGTTCCACAATGTTCAAAAGGGTCAATTTTTAAAGGTAATTGGAAAAAATGTGTGGGTACTGGCAGGCTGGGTTTAGCCTTGCAAAAGGAATATCAAGACAACCTTGCATATGTTCAGGAGAACATAGGATTTTCATATATAAGAGGTCATGGTCTTTTGCATGATGATGTCGGAATATATAGAGAAGACGAAGTAGATGGTGAGATAAGACCATTTTACAATTTTACATATATTGATCGTATATTTGATTCCTATCTTGAAAAGGGGTTAAAACCTTTTGTAGAACTTGGATTTATGCCTTCAAAGCTGGCTTCAGGTGAGCAAACTGTTTTTTATTGGAGAGGAAATGTTACTCCACCAAAGGATTATGAAAAGTGGGCGCAGTTAATTAAGGCTGTTGTAAGTCACTTTATATCCAGATATGGTATAGATGAGGTGCTTACATGGCCATTTGAGGTGTGGAACGAACCAAATCTTCAAGTATTCTGGAAGGATGCTGATAAACAGGAGTACTTTAAACTATACATGGTTACTGCCAAAGCTGTTAAAGAGGTAGACGAACGTCTTCAAGTGGGAGGACCGGCTATTTGCGGGGGCGCAGACCACTGGATTTCGGATTTTCTGGAGTTCTGCTACAAGAAAAATGCTCCTGTTGACTTTGTATCAAGGCATGCGTATACATCTTCTCAGCCTATAGTAAGAACTGCTCATATTATGTATCAAGATGTATGGGAAGCGGAATATATGATAAATGAGTTTAAAGAAGTAAGGAAAATGATAGATAATTCCGCATTTCCAAACCTTCCGTTTCACATTACTGAGTATAATACCTCTTGGCATCCCCTCAATCCGGTACACGACACGGCTTTTAATGCGGCATATGTTGCTAGGATTATTAGTGAAGGTGGCGATTATGTTGATTCCTTCTCATATTGGATGTTTAGCGATGTTTTTGAGGAAGCTGATGTGCCTAGAGCCCAATTCCATGGAGGGTTTGGATTAGTAGCGCTAAATAACATAGCAAAGCCTACTTTTCATATGTTCTCATTTTTTGCTAAGCTAGGCGAGGAGCAGTTATATAGGGACGAGAATATAATTGTTACAAGAAGACCTGATGGCTCAATTGCCTTGGTAGCATGGAATGCGGTAGCTGTTAACGATAGTCAGGTAGAGAAAGAATTAGAGGTTATCATTCCATTTGAGCAACCACTAGCTTTTATAAAGAAACAAACTGTTAATGAGGATTACGGAAACCCATTGAAAACATGGGTTAATATGGGGCGTCCCAGGTATCCAACCAAGAGTATGATTAAGACATTGCAGGAGGTTGCAAGGCCAAAGCTTACTACCGATAGTAGTAAGCCCGAATCTGGTTGCCTAAATATTGAAATCTCGCTGTCAAGAAATGAGGTTACGTTGATAGAAATATCAGCGGTGACCGATGAAAGTAGTTCCTACATTGGCTTAAAT
>JAEZFR010000579.1 GCA_023417285.1 Bacillota bacterium | reverse complement strand
TTGCTGTAAGGTTAATGGCAGAATTTTTGGACAATCGCTCAATTTGTCTCAATATCTGCATTGTAAGTTCATGTGTTGGACAGAGTATAATAGCCTGTATTTCCTTTGTATCAGGTTTAAGCTTGTGGTATAAGGGCAACAAGTAAGCAAGGGTTTTGCCTGTGCCCGTACCTGACTGGGCAATCATGTCTTTATTTAACAGGGCTTCTGGAATGGCTCTTTGTTGTATATCAGTAGGTGTAGTAATGTTCTCCTTTTTAAGTGCGGTAACCAATTCTGGCTTGAGCGCTAATTCAGTAAAATTTTCTGGCATTGTTTTCTCCTTATCATTTAAACATAGTATGTAAATTTAAATAGTATTAATATCTTTACGTATTAAACATTTATAATGTATTAATATTTTTAATGCATTAATATTTCGAGGTTTTAATCATTCGTGCTGATTTAGTACTCTTGATGTATTAATAACCTTGATGTATTAGTAACCTTGATGTATTAACATTCTATATTTTTAAATGGCATATTACAAGGGGCTTACTCCAATAAATGAATCAACCATTTCTGCCCGTATGAGAATGCACATAATTCAATCTTATTAATTAGCTGAGCCAAACTTATACTGACAAGCGTGTTCCAGCTTTGCCAGATGAACCCCACACATAAAAGGGATGTTCACTAATGAACATCCCTCTTTAGGTAAAAATATTTTATTTACTATTAATTAAGCCTTACCATTGCATCCAAGAACGTTAACGAGCTTATCCTTAACAAGTTCCTTTATTGCAGCTCTAGCTGGTGAAAGGTATTGTCTTGGGTCGAAGTGTGATGGATTTTCAGCAAAATACTTTCTGATAGAACCAGTCATAGCAAGTCTCAAGTCTGAGTCAATGTTGATCTTACAAACAGCCATTGAAGCAGCCTTTCTAAGCATATCTTCTGGAATACCAATAGCATCTGGCATTTTTCCGCCATTGCTGTTGATCATTTCAACATACTTAGGAATTACTGATGATGCTCCGTGAAGAACTATTGGGAAGTTAGGAAGTCTAGCTTCGATCTTTTCCAATATGTCAAACCTGAGCTGTGGGTTCTGTCCAGGCTTAAACTTGTATGCACCATGGCTTGTTCCGATAGCTATAGCAAGTGAATCAACGCCTGTCTTAGAAACGAATTCTTCAACCTGAGCTGGATCTGTGTAAGCAGCATCTGCTTCTGACACGTTAACTGCATCTTCTATACCAGCAAGTCTTCCTAATTCGCCTTCTACAACTACGCCTCTTTCATGAGCGTATTCAACAACCTTCTTTGTAAGAGCGATGTTGTCCTCAAATGAGTGATGTGAACCATCAATCATAACTGAAGTAAATCCGCCATCAATACATGACTTACAAAGCTCAAAAGTATCACCATGATCAAGGTGGAGACAGATTGGAAGATTAGTCTCTATAATAGCAGCCTCAACCAATTTCATAAGGTAAGTATGGTTAGCATACTTTCTAGCTCCTGAAGATACTTGAAGAATTAGTGGAGCATTAACTTCCTTTGCTGCTTCAGTAATACCCTGAACGATTTCCATGTTGTTAACATTGAAAGCACCTATAGCATAACCGCCTTCATAGGCTTTTTTGAACATTTCTGTTGAAGTAACTAATGCCATTTTTATGCACTCCTTTTAGATATAATTTTACCTATATATTTGTATTCTTGCTTATCATATAAAAAACCTGTTAAGCAAAATAAGGTAATTCAAAATTGCGCCATTATTATTGTATTAAAAAAGGAATCTAAAATCAAGATATCAATGATAATTTTTTGTCAAATAACTAAAAAGTAGAATTGCATTTTAATACCTCTTATGCTATATTAAAGTGTGATTGTGCACGTATTATTTAAGTAATTAAATTGTATTTAATGCGTTCATGATGCATATGTTAAGGCTGTTTCTTTCATATGTTTCACAATTTATGAGGTAAGGTTTGTAAGCTTTATCTTATATAATATATTTTTATTAAATGAATATTTAGGAGGTAACTAAAATGGCAGTATTAAAGGGTGCCTGCATATTTGGACAGTCAGGCGGACCAACTTCAGTTATTAACGCTAGCGCATGTGGCGTATTCCAGGAAGCATTAAAGCAGGATTGCATTACAGCGGTTTATGGTGCAGCTCATGGTATCAAGGGTATACTTGATGAAAAATTTTATGATATGAGCAAAGAAGATGCATATGAGTTAGAATTATTAAAAACTACTCCTTCATCAGCTTTGGGTTCAGTTCGTTATAAGCTAAAGGCTGCAGACGTTGATGATACTGATTACAAGAGACTTCTTGAAGTATTTAAGAAGTATGACATCAGATATTTCTTCTACAATGGTGGTAATGATTCAATGGATACTTGTAACAAGATAAGCAAGTACATGCTTGCAAATGGTTACGAGTGCCGCGTAATGGGAGTTCCAAAGACTATAGACAATGACTTATTTGGAACAGACCACTGCCCTGGTTATTCAAGCGCAGCTAAGTACATTGCTACTTCAACTATGGAAGTATACCATGATGCTAGAGTTTATAACACTGGTATGATCACTATTTTGGAAGTTATGGGAAGAAACGCTGGTTGGTTGACTGCTGCAACAGCTTTGGCTGCTTACAAGGGACAGGGACCAGATCTTATTTACCTCCCAGAAATAGATTTTGATATGGATAAGTTCTTAGAAGATTGCACTGCTATCTACAAGAAGAACGGTAACTGTATAGTAGCTGTATCAGAAGGTATAAAGGATAAGGACGGCAAGTACATTTCTGAATATGGTTCAAACTTGGCACAGCAGAAAGACTCATTTGGCCATGCACAGTTAGGTGGATTGGCTGCTACTCTTGCTGCTATCGTTAAGGAAAAGACTGGTGCAAAGGTTCGTGGTATCGAATTCAGCTTGCTACAGAGATGTGCTGCTCACTGCGGATCAGCTCATGATGTAAATGAATCCTACATGTCAGGTCAAATGGCTGTAAGATATGCAGTTGAAGGTATGACTGACAAGATGGTTGGCTTCAAGAGAGCTGAAGGCCCAGAATACAAGTGCGAAATTCAGCTACTTGACTTGAATGATGTTGCTAACACAGAAAAGAAGATTCCAAGAGAATGGATTAACGAAGCTGGAAACGGTCTTAACCAGCAGTATATCGACTATGCTTTGCCACTAATCCAGGGTGAATCACAGCCTCCAAAGGAAGATGGTCTCCCAAGATTTGCAAAGTTAAAGAAGGTTCTTGCAACTAAGTAATCTTAAATTTTCTATAGAGGTCCCGATGATAAATAAGTCATCGGGACTTTTTATTACTTTTTTGAACATGAAAAAGACCTCTAAAAATAAGAGGTCGATAATTGTTCAGATATTTTTAATTACCCATGAATTTACCCATTCTTAATTGAGCTTTTGCTTAATGGGTGTATCCCCTAGTATTGTAGCAAGTATAAATGCTATCACTGCACTTGCTGCTCCCTGAATAATATTTCCTGGAACTTCAGCAACAATCGCTGTCACAGCCAGTGTTTCATCAATAAATCTGAGCACACACATTTCCAGTATAAAATATCCTGCTACTATTATAATAGCACCTACTACTACTGATATAAGTTTAAGTATCATACCCATTGTATCATCTTCAGACTTATCAGCTATTAAACCAACTACATATCCCTCTATCCCTTTTACCAAAAAAGTAATTGGGGCAAAAAACAGATAACCGGTTGCCAGGTCCGCAAGTGCAGCACCAATAGCACCTGCTATCATCCCAGTTCTTCTACCTACCAATATAGCCGCCATCATAATAATAGCATCGCCCAAATTAAAGTAGCCGCCAGGTATAGGGCTGGGTATCCTTATCAGCATTGTAACCAAGAAAACCAAGGCAATCATCAAGGAATTAATTACAAGCCGTTTTGTAGAAATCTTCATCTGTATCTCTCCTACACTTCTTTTACGCTTCGTTAAGTTTGAACTTATTATGAATTGCGTTAACGGCTCTTTCTCCCTCTCCAATATCTACAAGGACAGAAATCTTTATTTCTGATGTGGTAATCATGTGGATATTGATATCTGCATCATATAACGCCTCAAACATTTTTGCAGCAATACCAGGGCTATTAACCATTCCAGCCCCAACAATAGATACCTTTGAGTATTTGTCTGAGAACTGAACGTCCTCTGCTGCAAACATAGCAAGATTATTCTTGATAATGGATACACACTTTTCCAGATTATCCTTTGATATTGTAAATGAAATATCCTTTGTAT
>JAEZFR010000577.1 GCA_023417285.1 Bacillota bacterium | reverse complement strand
GTCCCATACCGCAGCCCCATTCAGCTCTAGGTATTTTAATAAATGCTCCTTTACCAAGGTAGTTTACGTTACCTATTTTTCCTCCTGGCTTTAATACTTTTATAGCTTGTACAAATGTATCGCAATCACCACCGGCAATAATTACACGATCAACACCTTCGAGGCCTTCAAATCTGTGAGTAATCAGCTTGCTTTCCCATTAGTTGCTTTGAACAGCTGATCAACTATATCTCCGCTACGATAATTGATAATTTCTGTTGCTCCATATTCTTTTGCTATTTGTATACAGTTTGGACGTGAACCTATTGCATATATGTGTGAAGCTCCTCTTAAAGCTGCACCAGCATAGTACAGTTTTACTGTTAACAAGGAAGTCAGCTCTTGGAGTAATGACCACTCCGGCTATCATGATAAATAGTAAAGTAGTTCCCTATAGGTGTCCCTGTTATATGGAGGAATATCAACTTATGCTTTACAAATATATCCATACGATATAATATTTAAGATATTCTATGCATCACATTATTTGTAAAGAACCTCGTTAAAAAACGTAAATTTAATGTAGGTTGAGTAAATTATATGCTAGAAAAATATTATAATTGGGTTCAAAACAATGACTCGTCCTTTCCAGGATTTTTGTTGTGTGAGAACTTTAATTATACTGGAAAAGAGGATGTCACAATGAAGAAAATAATCATTGTTGGGGCTGGTATTGCGGGACTTACAGCTGGAATATATGCGCGAAAAAGCGGCTTCGATGTAACTATTTACGAAAGCCATACTATTCCAGGAGGTGCTTCTACTAGTTGGCGAAGAAAAGGGTATTTGTTTGAGGGAGGAATGCATTGGCTAATAGGTTCATCACCTAAAACTCCATTGAATAAGCTATGGCGTGAAGTTGGAGCGCTAGATAATACTACCGACATAATTAACCGAGATCCTTTTGTAACTGCCGAATATAACGGTCAAAGAGCATGCCTTTATCGTGATATAGAAAGACTACGAAAGCATTTTATGGAGCTTTCGCCAGAAGATGAAAAGATGACAAATAGTTTGTGCAGGGATTTAAAAAGATTTTCAAATATTAATATGCCTGTAATGGATATCAAGGGTGTAAAAGCTCAAGAAAAATCTTCTATGAAATTTTCTGCAATACTAAAAATGTTGCCGGCAATACCAAGAATGTCATTTTATGCTAATCAGTCGGTGAAAGAATATGCAAGTAGATTTAAGAGTCCAATAATAAGGTTATTACTTGAAAATATTGTTGGGTCAGAATATAGTGCTACAGGAATGATTTTTACTATTGCAACCCTTGTTTCAGGGGATGGTGGTTATCCGGCAGGAGGCTCCCTTGCAATGGCAAATCGTATGGCAAAGTATTTTGGAAAAATAGGTGGCAATATTATTTATGGGAATAAGGTTGGCAAGGTTATTGTTGAGAATGGCATTGCTAAAGGTGTTATTATTAACGAACAAGAAATACTTGCAGATGCAGTTATTGTTACCCTAGATACACGTGTGGCAATAGACACTATGTTTGAAGCTCCTATTGCTGAGCCATGGGCTGAAGATATGCGTAAAAATACAAAACCATTGATAAATACTTTTATAAGTATTGGGGTGGAGGCTGACCTATCTGATTTACCTGAAAGATTTGAATTTGGACTTGATGAGCCTATTATGTGTGGCAACATTGCTGAAACGGGTATTCGCATTTGCAATTATGCAGGATATAAAGGATATGCACCTGAAGGTAGCACTTCCATTACCTCTCCAATATTGTCTGATACCTATGATTTTTGGAAAAGTTGTAAAGAAAATGGTACATATGCTGAAGAAAAGGAAAAGCTGGCAAAAGCGTTTATTTATGTGCTGGCTAGAAAATTCCCTCAGACAGCTGGGAAAGTTGCTGTATGGGATGTTGCTACACCTCTAACCTATGAACGTTACCTTGGGTCTTATAAGGGTTCTTGGATGTCTGTAATGAACAAGGGAGATAGAGGAACTAGCTATCCATCAATGCCTCAAAGTATCAAAAACGTATATTTTGCTGGTCAGAGGCTTCAAAGTCCTGGTGGATTACCGGTAGCACTAGATACTGGTAGAAAGGCTGTTCAATATCTATGTAGGGATACTGATACAGTGTTTAAAAATAATTAACTAGTTCAAATAATTGAGAATAAGTTTTTGTTAGTACTATAGAAGGTAGCAACTATGTTATTTATTGAGTACCATAGATGTTCAACCTGCCATAAGGCTAAGAAATGGTTGGACGAGCATAATATAGAATATACAGATCGTCATATCGTGGAGGACAATCCTTCCTTTAATGAGTTAAAGGAATGGTACGAAAGAAGTGGACTACCTCTCAAGAAATTCTTCAATACGAGTGGTATGTTGTACAAAGAAATGAACCTTAAAGACAAGCTACCTGCAATGAGCGATGAGGAGCAATTGAAACTTTTAGCTACCAACGGAATGCTTTTAGTTGTTAACAAAGGACGAGTTAATCTTGAAGATAAAGCTAAAGTACAAGAGATGGATGATAGAATAAATAAGCTTAGTATTCTTAAACAACAATATTTATTAAAAATGTTTACTGACGTTAAGATACAATATGAGGTTAATCCTGATGGCTCTGTAACTTACCATTATCAGGAATAATTAATAAACGAGCTGTATTTATTCTGCAAGGTTAATTATTTTGTGAAGCATTTTGTTTGACGTCCACAAGTTTCGATACCACAATAAGTCTATCTTTACCCAAATTTGTACAAGTAATTATAGTGATCCACTTTTCACCACTTGTTTTCTGGGTTAATGGAGATAGGTTTTCGGGATTGACAACGTACATGTCAAATACCTCATAGGTATAACAGGTTCCAGATTTGCCTGTAATCTCTATAAGGTCATTTTCTTTTATTTGATGCAGATCTGTCAAAAGCCTACCGCTTTCCCTGACATTATGTCCGGCAAGAATAGTATTTCCTTTGTTGCCGAATAAATCCTCACCTGTAAATATAGTCAAGCCAAGCTTTAAATTTTCTTCAGTAGTTTCGTTTAAAATTGGATAATTTATATTTAACTGCGGAATCTGTATCATAGCTATCATCTTATCATTAATAGTATTGGTATTCCAGCCGCTCAAATCCTGATTTGAAATTGTACCCTCACTGTTAGAATCAGTATCTAAATCAGTATCGATTTCCAAAGGTATTTCACTGCCGGTGTCGTATAAAATATCAAATTGACGAAGCAAATTTGCCGCCTCATTTTCATAGGAAGATTTCTCAACATAATATTTTATAATATATGCTCCAAGAAGCAATATTATAGTCAGATTAATTATAATAAGTACTTTTTTCATTTATTCAACCTTAATTAATAAGATTTATTATCGATTCATATCGAATTATACACTAAAATTAGAAAAAATAATATATTATGCTGCAATTAGTATTTATGAACATATTATTAAAATACCACTCTTTATCCCGACATCCGATTTTTCATATTCTGCTCTAAAAATCACGATTTATGTCAAAAAAACCATGTTTAGGGTGGCTTTTGGGGAAAATTTATGATAGGATGGGAAATACTAGAGATACAAAGGCTTAGAGATTCTGAGAGATCATTTAGTAGGAAGGAAGTGAAAATTTTAAAAATATAAATAAGCACTACATTTAGAATTATATAAAAGATAAGGAGAGATTGATTTGAATGTGAGAAGTATGAAAAAGAGGACGCTAAGCGTACTAATTATCTTAGCACTGTTAGTTTCTAATTTAGCTGCACCCACATATTTAGCAGAAGCTTCTTCAATAGTAAAAGTAGCATATGATCCTTTTTTAGTCAAACTTGAAGCAGATCAAAAGACTGTGATACCGGACGATGGTGACAATGCCTTTGGAACCGAAGCAGCAGCAGGACGTATTTGGACCGATAAAAGTGTAGAGGCCACAGTAGATGGAAAGTTTAATGTTGAGTTATCTGCTTTAGCTCAGGAATATATAATCCAGGGAAGTGGAACAAACGGATCAGGCGGATACGCCAGCTCGAAGGCACCTATGGTAGATGTCACTTTTATATTGGATATGAGTGGGTCTATGGGTATTACTCAAAATGGAAAATTACTTGGAAATGATATCAACCATGAAACAGACGGCATTATATATCGTGTAGATGCCATGCAAAGAGCAGTAAACCACGTAATAAAAACTGTAATGGAAGCAAACCCAAAAAACAGGGTAGCAGTCCATTGGTTTACAGGTACCGGAAATGCAGGTACTTTAATGCCTCTGAATAGCTATACTACTGAAGATGCAAATAAGAGATACATTGACTATTCAGTAAGTAGCTCCAATATCCATACACTAAAAAATGTAGACAGTTTAAAAATAACCGGAAGTAATTCTGTAGTAAAATTCAGTAAAGACGTTGGAGGCGGCACCCCAACTCAAGATGGCATTATGTATGGCGTTCAACAAATGATAACTGATATAGGGACAGGTCAAAAAGCAATAGATGCCCCTACCCGTACACCTTTTGTCCTTGTACTGTCAGATGGGGCAGCAAGTAGTGGTAAAGACGGTTGGTATGTACCTGCTAGTAGCGGGAGTGCCAGCGGTAATGCAGTGAGCGGTTCTGCTAAAATCACTGCAGTTACTATTCTTACGGGAAGGTACATGAAGGATCAACTTGATAGTAAGTATCAGCACTATAATAATAATGATACAACCATCAAATCACAGTTTTATACAGTTGGATTAGGTTCTGAACAAGATATTTATGGAGTTTCAGATGGTGGTGTAAGAGATTATTCTGCATATCCATGGGCAACCTTAGATCCAAAAGATTTGTATGCTAGACGAAATGATACACAAGGTAGTGCAAAATCTATTCATAACGCTATTGTAAGCTATGCTACAGCTCAAAGCAAGCCTGCGAACATTAAGGATTACTCTAATGACTATGGATATAGCGATTATTATACCTTTGCAGATACCTATACTAAACTTATTGGTGCTTTTGACCAGTTAGCAAATGATGCTGCATCTGCATCCAAGATACCACCTATTTTGAACCTGCCGTTGGGACAAGCCAGTGGTGAAGATACAATTACAGATCATATCACTAGAGCCATAAATATGACTGATGAAATTGGTGAAGGTTTTCAAATTGAGGTTAATACCTTAAAGATTGGAAACAGTGTAGCTAAAGTAGAGGAAACGATTTCAAATGGCGTGGTTTATGGTTTTGATGGGTATCAAAGTAAGGTAGCAATCCAAACTGTTGACGGTGTTACCACCTTGAAATGGTTTATCCAAGCAGATGACCTAAAGAATCATATTTATACCTTTAAAGATCGAGATATCCCAAAACCGGGAGAATATAATGCACCGAAAGACGGTCCTTTTAAGCTTAATTATAGGCTAATACCTAGCATTGAAGAAACACCTGATAGTATTACCAAGACCACTTATTTTTCTAATGCTATGGATGGAGCTGAAGCAAAAACAACTGCTTATTTTACTCCTCCAAGTGATAATCCTTATTATATGAATTTTGAGGAGACTACAATTAGTAAAACAAATGGATTAGCGGGTACAGCAAATTACATATCCAAGGAAACTATATCAGATGGTAAAGTATCCATTAAATTGGGGAACAACGGGCGTTTAGATGTAGAGATGGGAGTTGTAAAATCCGGACCTGAACAGGTTAAAGTATCGGATACTATTAAATATCCTGTAACAGTCTATAATTACACAGATTCGGATAAAACCGTTAGTATTCAAAGCGAAGGCCAAAATAGAACGGATATTTCGGTTCCCGGAAAAAGCTCAAGTACGGAAGAATTTACAACGACTGCACCAAATACTACAACAGAAAAATTAACCAGCAACGTAGCAACTGTGGATGTAGATGGAAAAACTATTACATCGAATACTGTGGATACTAAAGTAGTAAATAAGATAAATTATACTGTTATATTCGATTCGCAAGGTGGAAGTGCTGTAGCAGACGTGAGTGTATTAGAAGGAACTACAGTTTTAAAGCCAGTAGATCCAGCCTATAATGATCGAAACTTCTTGGGCTGGTATAAAGAAGTAGCTTACACGACAGCTTGGGATTTCCAAACGGATATTGTAACAGAAAATATTACTTTATATGCAAAGTGGAACAATACGCCAACTGTATCTAACTACACTGCTACAGCAGAGTATAATGCATCTGTATCAGGTATAGTAGAAGGAACTGATATTGATGGAGACTCACTAACCTATTCAAAAGGAAGTGACCCTTCAAATGGAACGGTTACTGTAAATGCAGATGGCACCTGGACATATATGCCAAACACAAACTATGTTGGAAGCGACAGCTTTACCGTAACAGTAACTGATGAACACGGAGCTACAACAATATCAACTGTCAATGTGACGGTAAAGCCAAACACACCGCCTATTGTTGTCAATTATGATGTGAGCACAGGGTATAACACCCCTGTAGGAGGCACAGTAGTTGGAACAGATTCGGACAAAGATATACTGAGCTACACAAAGGCAAGCGACCCTTCAAATGGAACTGTTACTGTAAATGCAGAAGGCACCTGGACATATACGCCAAACACAAACTATGTTGGAAGCGACAGCTTTACCGTAACAGTAACTGATGAACACGGGGCTACAACAGTATCAACTGTAAATGTGACGGTAAATGCAGAACCAAACACATCGCCTACAGTTGGCACCAACAGTGTGACTACAGAGTATAACATCCCTGTGGGAGGCACAGTAGTTGGAACAGATGCGGACGGAGATACACTGAGCTATACAAAGGGAAGCGAGCCAGCAAATGGAACTGTTACTGTAAATGCAGACGGCACCTGGACATATACGCCTAACGCAGGCTATAGCGGAAGCGACAGCTTTACTGTAACTGTAAGCGACGGACGCGGAGGAATAGCTGTATCAACTGTGACAGTGACGGTAAAGCCAAACATAGCGCCTACAGTTGGTAACTACACTGCTACAGCAGAGCATAATGCATCTGTATCAGGTACAGTAGTAGGAAGTGATATTGATGGAGATTCACTTACCTATTCAAAAGGAAGTGACCCTTCAAATGGAACTGTTACTGTAAATACTGACGGCACCTGGACATACACGCCAAACACAAACTATGTTGGAAGCGACAGCTTTACCGTAACAGTAACTGATGAACACGGAGCTACAACAGTATCAACTGTGAATGTGACGGTAAATGCAAAACCAAACACATCGCCTACAGTTGGCATCGACAGTGTGACTACAGAGTATAACACACCTGTGGGAGGCACAGTAGTTGGAACAGATGCGGACGGGGATGCACTGAGCTATACAAAGGGAAGCGGGCCAGCAAATGGAACTGTTACTGTAAATACAGACGGCACCTGGACATACACGCCAAAAGCAGGCTTTACAGGAAGCGACAGCTTTACTGTAACCGTCAGCGATGGACGCGGAGGAACAGCCGTATCAACTGTGAATGTGACGGTAAATGCCCAGGTAATTCCGCCTGTTGAACCACCGGTAAACACACCGCCTACAGTGGGTAACTACACTGTAACTACAGGGTATAACACACCTGCCACAGGCACAGTAGCTGGAACAGATGCGAACGGAGATGCGCTGAGCTATACAAAGGCAAGCAACCCGACAAATGGAACTGTTACTGTAAATGCAGACGGCACCTGGACATACACGCCAAACACAGACTATAGTGGAAGCGACAGCTTTACCGTAACCGTCAGCGATGGACGCGGAGGAACAGCGGTCAGCACCATAAAAGTGACAGTTGAGGCTAAACTTCCCGCATATGCAATCAATATGAATGCAAATCCAAATTCCATTATTGGAGACGGCAAGTCCACAACTGTTCTTACTGTAACCATAGTTGACAGTAACAATAAGCCGCAGGAAAATGTCAAAGTTGAATTTTCTGCACCAATAGGGAGTTTCTCAAATGGAAATTCTGCTTTTACGGATTCTAATGGCAAAGCCTCAGTTATATTTAAATCAGATAAAATTGAAGGTATCAATACCCAAGTTGTACCTGTAAAAGCGACAGCCCAGGATGAAATTCGCAAGTTGCATGCTCAGGGTCAAATCGAAATTACTTTTGAACCTGGAAGTATAAGGGGAACAGTTGTAGACAATGAAACAGGGCATCCAATAAAAGGTGCGAAAGTTGTAGTAAAGAAAGACTTTGATGGCGACGGTACAATAGATTTTCTATCTGAAATGGTTACTGGCAGTGATGGTAAATATAACATTGCCGTACCTAAAGGTGATTTAGTATATGACGTATTTATAACAGCTCCTATGATGGTAAATGGTAATCTAGAGGATAAAACCTTCCTTCAGAAGTCTGAGGCTGGAAATATCACAGGAAAGCTCTTTGAGCAGTTTGATTCATTGAAAACAGCCGCCGGATTAGTTCTTTTGAAGAATACCGATGGAAGTATCGGATATCTGAAAGATTATTCCAAAATAACGGTTGAAGTGCAGATGAATAATTCTGGAGCCGGATACCATAGCGATGTTTCCAATGAAAATACTTCAGCAGGAGTTTTCAACATTGGGGACCTTGAAAAGGATAAAAAATATACCATCGATGTTATTTACAACTTTGATAACGGTCAGAAGATTATAATAGGCAAGATGAATGCTGTTTTGGATTCGGATGGACAAATAAATATCAGCCAAGTTCTCATCGATCCTTATGGAATAGTGACTGATAAATCAACCGGAGAAATAATTGAAGGTGCGGATATTAAGTTGTATTACGCTGATACCGCAAGGAATGCAGCTAATGGTAATAAGGCTGGAGAGTTGGTTAACCTTCCAATACTTGAAGGATTCCCACCAGCAGATAACAGAAATCCGCAAGTCAGTGATGCGGAAGGGAATTATGCATATATGGTATTCCCTCATGCAGACTATTACCTAGTTGCCACTAAGCCAGGATATGAGACCTTTATCAGTGAAACTATCGAGGTATACGAGGAAATTGTTCGGTTTGACATAGGAATGATGGCTGACAAAAAATCTGCTTCTACAGGAAGTGAGACTGATTCAAAACCGGTGACTAAGTTGCCTAAAACCGGCTTCATGCTTGGAATTGAAATCTATGAACTGCTTCTGGTATTCTTTGTTATTACATTTATAGTACTTATTAGCAGTAGATTTAGTAGAAAAAGAAAAATATAATGGTGCAGACCTACCTCTATAGGTTGGGACTCATCTGTTTTGGACAAGGAAAGACCTGAAATTAGAGGTTTCCAGACTTTTGGTAATGATCGCCGATTGCTGGAAACCTTTCTTTTTGTCTTTCATGAGTAGTGCTAGCCTTAAATGAATTGTTAGGTTGAGGTTATAGAACTGCTTTTTGCTCTGCGAGATAATTTTTCGGTATTATTTTTTCGAGGATATTCCATATTGAAAAAAACAAATAATTATAGTAAGATATGCAATAGTTTGATAATATTTACATATAAAGGGTGAAATATGAATATTCTAAAAAAGTCCATTATATTCTTACTAATTTTCTTGTTGTCCACTGAGCTTATCTTTGCATCTGTGTTTCCAACTAGATATGTTTATAACCAAAGAATCAACTATGACGTTTTTAAGGATAATATATATTCAATTGAGGCTACAATTAAATCTATAAAAAAGATTATTAAAAATGAGAATATAGAGAATTACTACATTTTTATTGGTGACTCAGTAGGGTATGGAACGCCCTGTCCACCTGATAAGACAATTAGTAGTTATTTAAATCATCTGTCTAAAAAGGACGGTGAAGATATTAGATTTTTCAATTTAGCGTTGCCATCAACAATGTTTGGGGACTACTATACAGTTTTACTATTATTGGACAAGTATGGTGTATCAACAGATAATGTTATTTTAAATTTCTCTTACTGGGAGATTGGTGCAAAAAATCCTACATACTGGTTCAAACACTATTTAGAGGACCTCGACAAAGATAGCTATAACAAGATGTTGCAATTAGGTACTATTAAAGAGGATTCAATGTGGGAAGTCACCAAATCAGAGCTTTATCATTTCGCAAATAATAATATTAGTATTGTTAAATATAGCGGATTTACTACAAATAAGATTAAATTATTATCAAATAAGCTACTAAGAGAGCCTGAGACAATTTTAAGTGTATGGAGTTCAAAGGGAGATCTAAAGAAAAATATTAGTAAGCCTGAAAACAGATGGTGTTTCTCTGACGCAAAGTTTGATATGACAGAAAAAAGTGCTCAGATATATTTTCTTAATAAGATTATTGATAAGCAAAAGAATAAAAATATAACATTTATTTTAAACGCTATGAACAATGAGCTGCTTAAAGAAGAGACGTCCAAACAGGGATATAAAGATAATATTAGTTCTATAGGAAAGTTCTTTAGTGACAATAATGCCAGCTTCATAAATTATAATAATAAAATTGACTATAAATTTTTCTCTGACCATGTACATTTACTGCCGGAGGGATATTATTTTGTAGCTCAGGACTTATGGAACAAGATTGATAAGGAGATTTAAAAAATGCTATTTAATTCTATTGAATTTATGATATTTTTCCCAGTTGTAACAATATTATATTTTTTATTACCACATAAAGCTCGATGGTTTTTGCTTTTAATTAGCAGTTGTATTTTTTATATGGCATTTGTACCTAAATACATATTAATTCTTGGCGTAACTATTGTTGTTGATTACTTTGCAGGTATTATAATATCAAAAATGCAGGGTAATAATAAAAAGGTGTTTTTGATTGTAAGTTTAATTACAAACATAGGAATGCTATTTGTTTTTAAGTATTTTAACTTCTTTAATGAAAACATTAAGATTTTGGCTGATTTTCTAAATTGGAATTATCCTATAGCAGGGCTTTCCATAATTCTTCCAATAGGCCTATCATTCCATACATTTCAGAGCATGAGCTACATAATAGAGGTATATAGAGGTAAGCAACAGGCAGAGAAGCATTTTGGGATTTATGCGCTATATGTAATGTATTATCCTCAGTTAGTCGCTGGCCCAATTGAAAGACCTCAGAATATGTTGTGGCAGTTTCATACAAAACATAACTTTGATGCCAAAAGGGTTTCAGATGGACTAAAGCTTATGGCATGGGGACTTTTCAAGAAGATTGTGGTAGCTGATAATCTGGCGCTTGTAGTAAATGGTGCATATGGTAATCCAACAGGCGTGAATGGTCTTTCTTTATTAATAGCAACATATTTCTTTGCATTTCAGATTTATTGTGACTTCTCAGGCTATACTGATATAGCA
>JAEZFR010000572.1 GCA_023417285.1 Bacillota bacterium | reverse complement strand
GTATAAGCCATGGTATCAAGGAAGGCATGGGTAGAAGCATAGCGAATGCAGGTCAAGCGATAGATGCTGGTTACTGGCATTTGTACAGATACAATCCTTTATTAAAGGAACAGGGCAAGAATCCATTTACGCTTGATTCCAAGGAACCAAAGGCAAGCTTCAGAGACTTCCTAATGGGACAGGTGCGTTATACTTCACTTGCAAAGCAATCCCCAGAGCAGGCAGCGATATTGTTCGAAAGAGCAGAAAAGCTTGCTAAGGAACGTTATGAGGATTACAAGCGTATAGCAGAACACGGATATTGCTAAACTATCTAGGCTAATTTAACTTATATGCGTCTTATTTACTAATTGGTGTTATTTAGCTAATGGTAGAACATAAGGTTAGTTTAGCTAATATGCATAGTAAAAACTTAGATAAAAAAACCGCCGAAATGAATGTGAGAAAATATAACACATTCATAAAGGCGGTTTTTTTGATATAACAGCTAGTTGAAGTTACCAGCAAATCCGAGCAAAGCAAGTTACAAAGCCTTGCGATGTCAAGATATCAAAAACCCCAGATGGCGCTTATAAACCAGTTTGTGTCCTATACATTGAACTGTAAATTCCATTTTGCTGCATGAGCTCCTTGTGATTTCCAGCTTCTGCAATCTCTCCATGCTCTAATACAACTATTAAATCGCAGTCCCTAATTGTAGAAAGACGGTGTGCAATAATAAAGGAGGTTCTTCCTTCTGTTAGCCTTGTTACTGCTTGCTTAATTTTTCTTTCAGTCCTTGTATCAACCGAGCTAGTAGCTTCATCTAGAATCATAATAGGTGCATTTGATAATATGGCTCTAGCAATTGTGATTAGCTGCTTCTCACCCTGGCTCAGGGTACCGCCGCCATCTCCAACAGGCGTGTTGTAGCCTTCGGGAAGACGCGTTATAAAGGAATGTGCGTTAGCACTGCGGGCGGCTTGTATAACATCATCATCAGTAGCATCCTTGCGGCCATAGCGTATATTCTCCATTATTGACATATTAAAAAGAGCAGTGTCTTGAAGAACAACTCCAAAACAGCTCCGTAAATCTTTTCTTTTATATTCTCTTATATCTTTACCATCGAGTAGAATTCTCCCACTGTTAACATCATAAAATCTTGCAAGCAGGCTAATGATAGTAGTTTTTCCAGCACCTGTAGAGCCAACTATAGCAACCTTTGTACCAGCTTCAACCCTTAAGCTTAATTTTTTGATTATAGGCCTATCTGTTTGGTATCCAAAAACTACATCTTCAAAGGTTAGCTCACCCTTTAAGCTATTAATATCCTTTGCATTTTTTGCATCAGCAACCTCAGGTAGTTCATCCATGATTTCAAATACACGCTCGGCACCTGCAACAGCTGATTGTAGAGTATTATAAATATTTGCAAGCTCGTTAAGTGGGCGAGTGAATTGTCTAGAGTATAAAAGAAAGCTGGATATGATACCCACTGTGATATATCCCTTAACAGCCATAAAACCACCTGTTATAGCCACAAATATAAAGCATAGATTATTAATAACATTCATAATGGGCATTAGGTACCCAGACCATATTAGGGCCTTTGTTCCTGTTTCACAAAGCTGATTATTTAATATTTCAAATTCCGATACTACAGTCTCTTCACGTGAAAAAGCCTTTACTAAAAGTATTCCAGAAATATTTTCTTCAATATGGCCATTCAACCTGCCAAGAATGTCTTGCTGTTGTTTAAAGAGTACTTTTGTGTGCTTGGTAATAGTTTTAGTCAATACAAATATTAGAGGTGTAGTAATAAGGGCTACCAGTGTAAGCCAGATATTTAGGTAGAGCATTATACAAAGAACACCCATAAGTGTAAAACATAGTTGAATAAGCTGAGTAAACGAATCTGAAATAGTAGTGCTTACATTGTCAATGTCATTTGTTAATCTGCTCATTAAGTCTCCATGTTGTCTGGTATCAAAAAAGGAAATAGATAACTTGGTTAAATGATTAAAGAGCTGCTTTCTAAATAGCTTTATTATTTTTTGGGATATTGATGCCATGAAGAAGCCTTGTATAAAACGAAACAAACTATCGCCGGCATAACAAAATAATAATACTAAAATTAATGTTATAGCAGTATTACTAATTCTATCAGCTCCATCAAGCTTTATATGGTCGATTACCTTACCTATAAGATATGGTGTAAGCATTGCCGCTATAGAAATAAAGCCGGAAAGCACAAATACTCCAATAAGTGCCCTCCTCTGACTGTTTACTAACGACCAAATCCTTTTGAGTGTTCCCTTAAAATCCTTTGGCTTTACTACTGTACCAAGGGTTCTTCTCCAACCTGGTTGCTGTTGCGGAGGGGGGGTATAATTTTTTGCATCAGCCATTATTATCACCCCCTATTTGCGAATCATATATTTCCCTATATACATCGCAGCTTTGCATTAGGTCACTATGACTACCTTGGCCCACAATTCTTCCATTTTCCATACATATTATCCAATCTGTTTTCATAACTGAAGAGATACGCTGGCTTATGATTAATGTTGTTAGATTGCGGGAGTATTCTCTGATACCATTAAGAACTTTAGCTTCAGTTGTTGCATCTAGTGCACTTGTACAATCATCCAGAATTAGGATTTCGGGATTCCTTACAATAGCCCTTGCAATAGAAAGCCGTTGCTTCTGACCACCTGATAAATTTATACCTCCCTGGCCTACCATAGAATTATATCCATTGGCTTGCTTACTAATAAATTCCTCTGACTGAGAAATGGCCGCAGCCCTGTGAATCTGATCCTCAGTTGCTGTAGGGTTACCCCATCTTATATTACTTTCAATCGTTCCACTAAAGAGGATAGGCTTTTGGGTAACAAGAGCAGTTTTTGCACGCAAGAATTTCATATTAAGTCTTTTTATATTTACCCCATCTATTAAAATTTCACCATTACTAACATCATAGAATCTCAGTATTAATTGAATTAATGATGTTTTCCCTGAGCCTGTTGAGCCTATAATTCCGTACGTAAGGCCTTTTTTAATAGTCAGGTTTATATCCTCTAATACTGGTCTATCTGATTGGGGGTAACAAAATGATACATTGTGGATGCAAAGCTCATTTTCAAATTTATTATTACCGCTTGTGCTAGTTATTATAGAAGGAGTCTTTGGACTGTCAGTGGTAGCAGGAGTTTTTTGACAAATTGCCTGTGGGTTGTCTGTGATAGCAGGAACTTCATCATAGATTTGCTGTATTCGCTTAGAAGAAGCAACTGCACGGACCAAACTATTTAAAATGTTCGATACCATTCCAAGAGCAAATAGTATCTGTGTCATGTAATTAACTGATGCAATAAGCTTACCTACCTCGATATCCCCACTCATATAGCCACCAAACCAAAGAATAGTAACTATCGCAAGGTTTACACACAAGTTTATTAGTGGGTTAAATGTTGCATTAACCCTCATTGCACTCACACTTGAGGTAGAAAGATTGTCTGCAACCTCTGAAAACCGTTCCTGTTCAGCTGCTTCCTGTCCAAACACCTTAACTACACGCACAGAATTAAGATATTGCCGACTAACACTATTCAGGCTATCCAAGTTATTTTGCACTTTCCCAAATCGAGGATACCCAAGTTTCATATTATATGAAATAAGTAGTATAGAAATTAAAATCATAATAGCTATTATTGGGATAACATAAGGTATTTCGAAGATAATAAGAATGATTGCGCCTATACAAGTTATAGGTGCCTTTACAAGTATTCGCATACAACCATTAATAAAATTTTGTATTTGGGATACGTCATTGGTTATACGGGTTATAAGTGAAGCGGGTTCTAGTTTATCAATGTTTTCTAATGAGAAGGATTGTATTTTCTCAAAGAGTTCAAAGCGCATTTCTTTACCTATGTTTTGAGAGGTTTTGCTCGCATAATAGTTTCTTATTACAGCTGATAATGCTCCAACTACAGCTGTAGCTAGCATTACTCCGCCCAATTTAAGCACAAGCATTGCATCTTTTGTTGCCACCGCTTTGTCTACAATCCTAGACATTATGTAGGGCTGTAAAAGATCACATACAGCCTCTAAAGTTAAGAATACAATTGCAATAGAAAACCCAGGCCAATGCTTTTTTATAAATTTAAATATAAGACTCAAAATTAATCATCTCACTATAAGTTAATAACAAGCTAGTATATTTTCTACAATAGCTAAAAGCTAAATTAAAGTAATAAATATAATTATATTATATCTGTTATAAAATGTAATATAATAATTTACTATATAAGTTTACAACTTATTAATAT
>JAEZFR010000568.1 GCA_023417285.1 Bacillota bacterium | reverse complement strand
ATATAAGTCAGTAAGGCTTCACACCCTTCATAAACATCTTCATAGGTTTTGTCAAAATCCCCGGTATACCAAGGGTCGGCTATGTCTTGAGATTTTCCTGCAAAGTCAAGCAATTTGCTAACCTTGTTGTCTTTATCCTGACCTACTATTCTCAAAATATTTGTAATATTTCTACTATCCATGCCAATAAGGAAATCATAATTGGCATAATCTGATTTGCGTAATTGCACCGCACATTTTCCATCGGTAGAAATTCCGAACTCACTCAGCTTTCTTCTGGTGCCATAATGCACACCGTTTCCAATTTCTTCAGTACTTGTGGCTGCTGAATTGATAATAAACAAGTCTGAGAGCCCTCTTTTTTTGACCATATCCTTGAACACAAATTCTGCCATAGGAGAACGGCAAATGTTTCCGTGGCAGATAAATAGTACTTTTATCATTTTTCTTCTCCTCAATTGCTTTTCATATTAAACGTAGAATGCATTCTAATTAAATATAGATTGCATTCTATATTAATTTAAATTGCCTTCTACTTAAACATAGATTGCCTTATAGTATAAACAGATGGGCTGTAAATCCCTTTATGTTATATAAATAAAAAAGCTCTGGTACAATAATTAAAATATATCATACCAGAGCCCATTTATCTATTTACTTTTAGACTATTAAGTAATGTGTTAACTCAATTTTTCAAGGGGAAGCCATATTTCACAATAACTTTCCTGTGGGTTTTTCTCATTAAGGGGTGTATACATCTCAATATTATAGTTTCCGCCTAACTTGTATTCCTTACAGCTAGGCAGCCATTCCTTCCACATATTGGTGTTTATATCCTGAATATTACCCAAGGTGCAAGGGAATACAGCCCATAGCCCTGCTGGAAGTGTTCTTGTCTCATACCCTTCCTGTACTTCATTCCACGGCAAATAATTGTCTGCTATCAGATAGTCGAAGTTCTTTCCATCTGAATCAATACATAGGCCATACATGCCGCAAACTACCTTGTTTCCACCATCTTTCATGTGTTCCTGCCAAAACTTAGGGATTTCCTGATATGCAGTTTCACTATTAAAGCTTCTCTTTCTTCCCATTACTGTAAACGCTGCCTTTTCTACTATCTTATAATCCATCATAGTCCCACCCTCCAGTGATAATTTTATTCTGAGTGGCGCAAAGTCTCGAAGTCTTGCACCCTTTTCCTTCGCAGCAGAAGGGGTAATTCCATGAAACTTGGTAAAAGCTCTAGCAAAGCTATCAGGTGAGTCATAGCCATATTTTATGGCAATATCAATCACCTTTGCATCACTGCCCGATAACTCCATTGCAGCTAGTGCCATTCGTCTGTTACGGATATATTCACTCGGACTGAAACCACATAACATAGTGAAAATGCGCTGAAAATGGAATTCCGATACATATGCTTTTTCAGCAACATCCATTATTTCGATTTCGTCCGTAAGATTTTTCTCCATATACTCGAGGGCATTTTGCAGACCTTCTACCCAAGTACTCATACTCAATACTCCTTTGCTGACTGTGATTACATTATATTACCGATTTTAATCACAATCCCTACTTTTCTTGCTATCATTTGAGGGTTTAATTTCTATCTACTCCCACTTAAAGAACTTAATTCCTATAAATGTACATACTAAAGCAACAGCAGACATTATCACAATATAAATTCCTATGTTCTCCACAGGCAAACCAAGAGTAGTATTCTTTAGAATTTTAATTCCTTGGGTCAATGGCAGAACATTTACTATATCTTGCATTGCTTTTGGCATAACCTCGTATGGCAAGGTTGCACCAGAAAATATAAGCATTGGAAAATATAATGCACTGGCAATTATTCCTGCGCTCTTTGAATTCTTTGCAATACCGCCCACCATCAAACCGATACTAAATATGCATATCATTACAAATACCCATCCCAATAAGAATAGGGCAAAGCTTCCTCTCATTCTGAAGCCAAAGAACAGGGTTGCAATACCATATAAACTTACCAATGATACTAAAGAATATATTATATATATTACTACTTCCACCAATAAAATCATACTTGGTTTTATGGGTGTAACTTGATATCTTTTTAAGATATGCCTGGAACGATACTCAGAAATAACAAGGGGAAGGCCCATAACTCCTCCTGCACAGATTGCAATACTTGCAAGTGCACCAAAAGATTGCTCCAGAAATGTGTAAGCTGCACCCTCATATGCAGTCTTCTGACCAAATATAATACCTAGGATTACTAGCACAATTATGGGCATTACAACCGCAAAAATAATCATGTCCAATCCGCGTAACGACAGTTTTAGTTCATTTTTTAGCAACACTCTAAATGTATTCATTTTGAACCTCCTCATCAGTGAACCATAAATAGGCATCCTCAAAATTATTTTGTCCGCTCTGTTGCATTGCTTCTTTAACTGTTCCATGGAATACTGTACGACCCTTTTTCAATATCAGTATCTGATCGCACAATGTTTCGACCTCGTCCATAAAGTGTGATGTTAGAAGGAGTGTCATACCTCGCTTTTTTAAAGTAGCCAACACATTCCAGACATCTCTTCGGGCTCTTGCATCTAAGCCAGTTGTTAATTCATCGAGAAAAACCAACTTTGGATTAGGTATCAGAGCTAGCACAATAAACAGCCGCTGTCTTTCACCTCCAGACAGATCCTTTACAAAGGCATTCTTCTTGTCACTAATTCCGAATATTTTTAGCAATTCCTCATAATCCTTTGGTTGTTTATACAGAGAAGCCGTAATCTCACATAGCTCTGAGACTTTAATCAGCTCTTGGTATTTAGATTCTTGGAACTGAACACCCACCTGCTCAAATAATGTCTTTCTATCTTTGCACGGATTCATTCCTAGAATGGTTACCTCACCTTTATCATGCTTTTTTGTACCTAATATGCATTCTATGGCACTGCTTTTGCCTGCACCGTTTGCACCCAAGAGACCAAATACACTGCCTTTCTTTACCTGAAAACTCAGGTCATCAACAGCAATATTACTTCCATACTTCTTTGTAAGATTTTTTACCACAATTATTTCATTCATTTTTTTACCTCCTTACTTGTTACTATAAAAATAACACCAAACAAAAGTCTGGTGTTATAGTGGAGGGTTTGAATAATTGTATTAATATTTGGCATTAATATTGCTTTGATATTTGGATTTCATATTTATAAGCAATTGCAACACCTGTTGAGCATTTTGTCGTGCTGCATTCAAAGAGTCTATCAACCTGTCGCATGCGGTAACAATGTCTTCATTATCTTGTGGAGTATTTAATACTTCTAACAAATCGAAGTCATTTCTCTTGTCCATTGTGTTTAGCATTCTAAGAATTGCTGATAAAGAATAATTTGCGCATCTAAGAGAACGAATAATCTTTAACCTCTTTATATCCATAGAGTGATAAACTCGATAACCGTTATCTTTTCTCTTTATATTAAGTAACCCATTCATTTCCCAGTTGCGGATGGTATCTATAGTTAAGCCAAGCTCATGCGCTGCTTCTGCGCGTTTGAGATGCACAGAACCCTCATCAGGCTTATTTAGTAATAACTCATTTACAAGAGCGCCGGCTTCTGTTGCATTATTTATTTCTTTTTGGGTGATTTGAAGGTAACTTTTCACACTTGATATTGCATCTTCAAATCTGTATTGAGCAGAATACTTTATAGCTTCAATAATTTTTTTCCTTAGACCAGCTTGTAATACCTCAATCAAAAAAGCCTTTCTTACTAATAAGAATTGGTCTAAATGAATGTCTGTAAAAACTCTATAGCCATTGGGCTTTCTGTCGGGGATTTGTATTAATCCCCATTCCTCATACATACGCACCGTATTTGGATGAACTCCCACTATTTTTGCAATCTGGCTGGTTGAATATGTTTTGATGCTCTTTCACCCCTTGTTATCACTATCACTTGTGCTCTTTATCGTTTGTCAAATCACCATTACCACTGACAGGTATTGCTTCCCCTAGAAATGTAGGCTTGGGCTTTATTAAACAATATGTGAAATCCTTAGCCCTCGCAATTATCTCCCGAATATCTCTGCTTGTTTGTCCGGCATACTTTCTTGGATTTGCTGCCACTCCATAGGCGTCAAGTCCAAGCTCTTCGGCTATGTATAATGCTCTGTAAAGGTGATAATCTTGAGTAATAATTATTATTTTATTTGCCTGGAAAATATCTCTTGCCCTGTACAAACTTTCATATGTAGAGAATCCAGCATGGTCCATGAATACATCTTGAGAAGGTATGCCCTTATCAATAGCAAATTGCTTCATTACATTAACCTCATCATATTGCACTGTACCATGGTCTCCACTCATAAGTAGCTTCTTTGAGGCTCCATTTTCATAAAGCTTAATGCCTTGAAGCATACGGTCCTCGAGCATTGCACTTGGTGAACCATTGCTATAAACTCCTGCGCCTAATATTAAGATGCAGTCAGCATTCAGAGTGTTTGCTTCTTGCTCTGAAATAATATTATCTGATACTGCTTGCTTCATGTATATGTTTATGCCCGCCAGTAGTAAGACTCCTATAATGCCTGAAATTACCAAGGTAGTAATAGCCTTAATTATATATTTGAATTTGAGCTTCAGTTTCATAGAGTTATCTCCTTTAAATAATAGAGTAAGTAAACTTATAATATCTGGTTGACAAAATATTTATCGTGCTGTATCTTAAACTTGTTTATTACTCTATTATATAGTCTAAGTAATCTTTATAAAGTAAATATTATCCTACTACGTGCGCTTTTTCAATAGATGAGAGCAGTTATTAGAGGCAACATAGAGCATATATAAGGGTATATGAGTTGGGCACACAGAGCATAAAGAGTGCATATTAAGCTTATATAGTGGTATATGAGTTGGCACAGAGCATAAAGAGTGCACATTAAGCTTATATAAGGGTATATGAGTTGACACAGAACATAAAGTGCACATTAAGCTTATATAGGGGTATATGAGTTGACACACAGAGCATAAAGAGTGCATATTAAGCTTATATAGGACTATATTAAAATGCATAGAGAAAAGATAGAGTATAATAAAGTGCTTATAGAGCATAGAGAAATGAAAAACATACAAGAGAATAAATAGATATACGAAAGATATAGGGAGGAAGCTTTTTATTAATGCTCCTCTCGATATAATCGTTTGAGTGGACATTACCAGAATAAGGATTACTTAGTTGCAACAGGGAGGAATTATAATATGAAGATTGAGCACAATTCTCATAACAAGGTATACAGAAACCCATTTGGAGCAGTTGAATCTGGAAGTTCAGTTGTAATTCGCATATATGCGGATGTTGAAGGAATACCCGAAAGTGTTAACCTTGTGTATTACATTAATAATATAGAGCACATGCAAAGTATGCATTTCATATTTAATATTGCCGAGGGCAGTGTATATGAGACTACCTTAGAGTTGTCAGACTTCACAGGTCTAGTTTGGTATTATTTTGCAATTGCAGTAAATGGAAGAAAATGTTATTACGGTAACAATCATGCTAGATTAGGCGGGGAGGGACGTATTTACGACCATTCTCCAATTCCATTCCAAATAACGGTTTACAAAAAAGGCTTTGAAACTCCAAATTGGTTTAAGAATGGCATTATGTATCAAATATTTCCAGACCGTTTTTGTAGAGGGAGTTATGATAGCTTTAAGGCTGCGAAGTTAAGTGGACGAAATGATATCATTGAGCGAAATTGGGAGGATACTCCATATTATAAAGTTGAACAATTTGGAACAGAATATCTAGCCAACGACTTTTTTGGGGGCAACCTCAGCGGAATAATTGAAAAACTGCCGTACCTAAGTGATCTAGGAATCACAATTATTTACCTTAACCCGATATTTAAGGCATCTACCAATCATAAATATGATACAGGTGACTATGAGTCTATTGACCCTATGTTTGGAACAATTGAGTTGTTTGAGGAGTTATGTGAGGAAGCAAACAAATATGGAATCCGAATAATACTAGATGGAGTTTTTAACCATACAGGAAGCGATAGTAAATATTTTAATAAATATGGCAATTATCCTGATAAAGGAGCGTATCAGTCACAAAATTCTCCGTACTTTAAGTGGTACTCGTTTTCAGACTTTCCAGACAAATATGATAGTTGGTGGGGATTTGATACATTGCCAAATATCAATGAACTTGAACCATCTTATATAGAATATATTTTGAGCTCAAGAGATGCCATAATCAAAAAGTGGTTAAGGCACGGAGCCTCTGGATGGAGGCTGGATGTAGCTGATGAACTACCAGATTCTTTTCTTAAGATAATGAGAGAAAATGCCAAGAAAGAAAAAGAGGATTCGGTATTGGTAGCAGAAGTTTGGGAGGACGCATCAAACAAATCC
>JAEZFR010000540.1 GCA_023417285.1 Bacillota bacterium | reverse complement strand
CCTCCTACCCCAACGAGCACAAAAATATCGCCATTCTTACGAATTTCATTGGCCTTGCATTCCATTTTAGTTACAAGCTCTTTTTTTGTCCATTTTTCAACATTGAACCATCCAAATACTCCGTCTTCATCCCTTTCTTTGGGTAAAAAAATATCCTCCAGAACTTGTTGCTTTTGTTCTATATATTCAAAAACACTGTTAAAACCTAAAAAAGATAATGAATTATCAAAATTGAATTTAAGCATTCATATCCCCCCTTGTCATCGGTTGAAAAAAATATTATGTAACCTAATTATTATAAAATTTAGGCGAGGGGTATAACAGTATGGTTTTTTTTAATACCTAAGATGTTGCACAAAAAAAGCGGGTATCTTGTTAGAAAATACCTCGCTGATTGAAAGATATGTATAAAGTTGTTTACAATGGTTCATTCTATATCTTTTATCAATTACTCGTCGTACGCTGACAACGCTATAGGTAAAGCACTAATAACACTGTTGCCAACTGCAGGAAGGCCAACTAATACTGAACTGATAATTTCTTCCCTTGTTGCTCCATGTGATTTAGCCATCTTTGTGTGAAATGGTATGCCGCTTTCTAAGCGTATAGCCGATAATACTGCTAGATATGCGAGTTCTTCAGTCTTTTTATCAAGCTTACTAACTGTATCTAGCTTTTGCACAGTTTCCATCCAGATGCTTTGATACTCAGGGGCTTCTGAAGCAAATACTTCAAATGCTTTGCTCACTTGCATATTAAGTTCCTCCTCATAAATTCTTATAGAATACCTTTAAGTCGCACTTTGTACTTTCGGGTAATAAGCTGTCTTTGATGCCGTCTATTGCTCCCTGCAGCCCGTAGAGCATATGCAAACAGGCTCCGGGATCAATTATTTTTATACGAACAAATGCTTCCTTACTACCAATTTCCCTCAACTGCTTTACGGTATAAATTCCAACTTCATTAAGGTTTTTCTCCAGTACCTTACCTACATTAGGCAGTATAGCTAATTCCCCCATATACAAATCCTCTCCTACTCAAAATATTTCTTCCATGCGGGCAATTTGCGCATCATGCTTTCAGCAATGCTTTGTGCAGCACTTTCATCGAATCCCTGCGTCCTTACTATAAATTTAGTAAGGTTCTCTTTCTTTTCTTCAAAAGATTGCATTTCTCCGTCAGGACGCGAGCAGTAAACACAATAATCCCTTCCCTGATCGTGTGCGGCGAAGTCCGAAGTGTTCTCCATAGGCATACCACAGGCTATACATGTTTTCATCAATATCCCTCTCTTTCTTCCATTATTAAATTTAGATAAGTAGATAGTATTTCTTCTCTATACCTTCTTAAAACCGACTCATTAGAATGTGAGAGGAATTCCCTGTTCAGCAGATAATAATGTACTAGACCAAGCCATGTATTGAATAGCATATGTATTGGGAGCTTTTTGACTGTTCCTTTTTCTATTTCACCATCGATGACACTGCTGAAATGAAAGGCCACAGTCGACTGAATAATTGCAAAAGTGCTTTTTGCTTCATCCGGTAATCTATCTTTTTCTAATACTAATCTAGAATAAAATGCTTCGTATTCTTGCAAAACATTCAAATGCTCTTTCAATAAATCCTCTACACTGTCACACTTCTTTGCAAGTGTATGCAGACTTTCGCCCATATTATCTCCGAATTCTGACAACAAACATATTAATAAATCATTAAGAGTTGGAAAATGAACAAATATTGAACCATGTGACACTCCAGCTTCCTTTGCGATAATGCTTGTCGGAACTGAAAAACCTCTTTCAGAGAAAATTCGGTATGCTGCTTCAATGATTTTTTTACGAGTATTTATTTTTTGCGTCTGCCTTGTAGAAACTCTCATAATTGACTCTCCGCTCATTGAGTATATACTCATTATATGAGTATTCCCTTTTTTTGTCAATATGAAACCTAAAAAAACCTAGTTGGGATAAATCCAACTAGGTTTTTTGCATTAATCAAATTACGTATAATTGTACAATCCTCCATTATCGGGTACATTATTACCCAAAATTCACATTTCAAAAGAATAATTCAGAAGGAGGATTCAATTGTATATCTTAATAGTCCGATATATTAAATTAATTTATCTGTCCATTCAGCTTCTCTGAATCCAGTCAATACTACCCCATCATCAACTATTAGAGGGCGTTTTACAAGCATTCCGTTGGTAGCTAGAAGTTTCAATTGCTCCTCATCGCTCATTGCAGGTAGCTTGTCTTTAAGGTTCATTTCTTTGTACAACATACCACTCGTATTGAAAAATTTCTTGAGAGGTAGTCCACTTTTTTCGTACCATTCCTTTAACTCATTAAAGGAAGGATTGTCCTCCACGATATGACGATCTGTATATTCTATATTATGCTCGTCCAACCATTTCTTAGCCTTCTGGCAGGTTGAACACCTAGGGTACTCAATAAATAACATCGTTGCTACCTCCTATAGTACTAACAAATACTTTTTTCTCAATTGTTTATATTTCAATTAGATTTCCTTGGATGTACCTTGTAGATTGTACCATAAGTATTACCTTCACTGTCAAAAACAATTCCAGCAAAATTAAGCGCAGCTAATATTCAAGTTAAAACTGAAAATATATAAAGGAGTTTGTATTAAATACTCCAAAAACAATAATTAAAATTAAAGCAAAATAGTAAACTCCCCATCTGAGTACGGTGTGCTGTTTACCCAATTCATTGATAATTTTCCTATTTCGCTGGAATAATTGAACTAGAAGTAAAAAGGCTATCACTCCACAGCATAAAGCAAACTGATACCTTGAAACACCAACTCTGCCTAGGTCAATTTTTAAGCTAAACTCAAAAACAATCCTTTTTATTATTGTTATAGCATCAGTCAGGGAAGCTGATCTAAAGAATATCCAAGAAAAACATATCAGATTAAAGCTACAAAACACCTTAATTGCCTTATTAAGACTAGGTAATCGTTGTAAACCCAACTTGTTCGTAATTCTACCTCTTATATCTTTGCTAACAACTGCAAATACAAGATAAAAACCATTTAATCCTCCCCAAATTACATAGGTCCAATTTGCCCCATGCCAAAGCCCACTAAGGAGAAATACTATCATCAGATTTCTTAACCATTTCCATTTTGCACATCTATTGCCACCTAAAGGAATATAAACATAGTCAGCAAACCAGCTTGATAAGGATATATGCCACCTCTTCCAAAACTCAGATATTGTCTTTGCAAAGTATGGTCTATTAAAATTCTTCATCAGTTCAATTCCCATAACCCTTGAAGCACCACGTGCTATATCAGTATAGCCTGAGAA
>JAEZFR010000539.1 GCA_023417285.1 Bacillota bacterium | reverse complement strand
TGATTAGGCAGAAACCCTCAGCAAAAAACAAGAAAGATGCTTTTGCAGGTGCCGTAGTAGCTATGGATGTAAAGAATGGTGAGGTGTTAGCACTTGCCAGTTATCCTAGCTTTGACCCATCTATTTTTCTTGCAGGACCTGAGGACAAAGAAGCTCAGAAGGCTATAATGGCACTGAGTGATCCTAAAAATGAGACTACTTCAGAATATAATAGAGCAATTGCTGGTACCTACGCTCCCGGTTCAACCTATAAACCATTGGTAGCTATTGCAGCGTTAGAAGAAAGCCAGACAAGTAAGATAACCCCTGAAACAGTTATTTACGACAAAGGCTACGTTATTTACGATGGACAACCGTTTTCATCTATTGAGTATAGGCAGTATGGTATTGGACTTGGAAATGTAAATTTGGTAAAGGCAATACAGACCTCTTGTAACACATACTTCTATGAAGCTGGCGTTAGGACAGGTATTGACAATATAGTTAAATGGGCAAAAAACTTTGGTCTTGGAGAGTATACAGGAATCGATATTCTAGGTGAGAGTAAGGGTACTATTGCCTCAAAGGAATATAAAGCAACGCGTGACCCATATCCATGGGGAAATGCACATACTGCAAATGCATCAATAGGTCAGCTATATAATTCCTTTACACCTATACAGCTTTGTAACTATGTAGCTACAATTGCAAATGGAGGCAAGCACTTTAAACCACATATTATTAAAAGGGTAGTAAAATATGACGGTTCAATAGTAACAGAGACTAAGCCAGAATATGAAATACTTCCAATTAAGAAGTCTAATTTGGCTGCTGTACAAAAAGGTATGATTGCAGTAGCAAACACAGAAGATGGTACCGCTTCTAATATTTTCAAGGGTTTATTGCCCATAAAAGTTGCTGGCAAGACAGGTACAGCAGAAACAGGCAATGAGGCGGTTCACTCATCAAATGCTTTATTTGTTTGCTATGCTCCTGCAGATGATCCACAAATTGCTGTTGCTGTTGCTGTTGAAAGGGGTGTTTTTGGATCATACACTGCTCCAATAGCCTATGACATTCTTGCACAATATTTTGAAATTAACGATATTAGCAAGAATGATGCAATCGCAAAGATGGATATTGTTGAGTATACAAGATAATTAATATAAAAAATCTATTTTGGAGGGTTTAAAAGGTATGAATGAGAGTTCAGTAACTTTTAAGGGGACTGTAAATGGGCTTACAATTATTTTAAGGTCAGATGTTAGCTTCGAGGATCTGATTAATAACTTGAGATACAAAATTGAGACAGCCGGTAAGTTTTTTAGAGGAGCAAAGCTGGCTGTAAAATACAGAGGAAGAGTTTTATCAGAAGAAGAACAAAAAGTAATATTTGAAATATTAATGAATGAAAGCGGAGCTGATATTCAATCATTTACAGAAGATACTGATAGCCAGCAAGTCCCAGCTAAATCCTCCGAGTCAACTCCTGAAAGAAATAACCAGATTAAAAAGTACACATTTTTTAAAGGTATAAATGAAGGTGCAGCAAAATTCTATAGAGGAACTGTTAGATCGGGGCAGCTTGTCAGATTTGACGGCAATGTTGTTGTTATTGGTGATGTAAACCCTGGCGGTGTTGTTGAGGCAACTGGTAATGTAATAGTAATGGGATTGTTAAGAGGAATGGTGCATGCAGGTGCTGATGGTAACAAAGACGCTATTGTGGCAGCACTAAGCCTACAGCCAACTCAATTAAGAATTGCTGATATTATTACCAGATCTCCGGATGAAAAAGCAATAAACGCAAACTTTACACCGGAGTTAGCTTATGTAAAGGATGATCGAGTATACATAGAGAGATTCCTCCCACAGAGATAAAATGGTAATTAGTAGGTTTGCTTCATTGACAAAGTATAAAAACAAATATATAGTTTTATATGTACAGTTTATAAAATACTTAATATATGTTCATTTGAATTGGAGGTCTATCAACAATGGGCGAGGTAATTGTTATTACGTCTGGCAAGGGTGGCGTAGGAAAAACTACTACAACTGCCAATATTGGTACAGGCTTGGCTTTGGACGGCAAAAAGGTTGTACTCATTGACACAGATATAGGTCTTAGAAATCTTGATGTAGTTATGGGTTTGGAGAATAGAATTGTTTATGATTTAGTTGATGTTATTGAAGGAGTATGTCGAGTAAAACAGGCTTTGATTAAGGATAAGAGATATGAGGGCTTATACCTTTTACCAGCGGCTCAAACCAGAGATAAATCAGCTGTTACTCCTGAACAAATGATTACATTGATAAACGAACTTAGAGCAGAGTTTGATTTTATAATTGTTGACTGTCCTGCAGGTATAGAGCAAGGCTTCAAAAATGCTATAGCTGGTGCTGATAGAGCGATTGTAGTTACAACACCTGAGGTTTCTGCTGTAAGAGATGCGGATAGAATTATTGGTTTGCTTGAAGCAAACGAAGTTAGAAACCCAAAGCTCCTTATAAATAGAGTAAGAATAGATATGGTTAAGCGCGGGGATATGATG
>JAEZFR010000530.1 GCA_023417285.1 Bacillota bacterium | reverse complement strand
TTGAGTCAAAGGCTGATAGAAGGTCTGAGTTTGGACTGCTTAGTGATTTTATGTAATCTGGACATATCCAAATAACAATTCTTTCATAAGTCATGCCTTTATCTATAAAAGCCTTGTGCAGTTCCTTATTATTTATTATCAATATATCCTTTGGCCTCAAAAGATAAGTTTTTCCCTCAATAACATATGTAACCTTGCCTGATAAAAATAAGTATATCTCATAAAAATCATGGTTATGAAAGTCAACTTCGACAGGGATAGTATCTTTATAATAAAATAACTCAAAATCATTTGTTTCCATTTGTTGACGCAGTGTAAAATGTTGG
The DNA here is from genome assembly GCA_023417285.1 of Bacillota bacterium. Classification (GTDB taxonomy): domain Bacteria; phylum Bacillota; class Clostridia; order Acetivibrionales; family DSM-1351; genus Ruminiclostridium. The sequence continues at coordinate 2,359 of JAEZFR010000530.1, read as the reverse complement.
CTGGGAAGTTTCAAGCATATCACTCCATTCAAGTAGGATAGTAACTACTGATGTAAACATATTCAAAATACATTTCGTCTTTCAATTGGTATCCAAATATATATTTAAAATAATAAAGCAATTTTTGCATATTTACAAGCAATTAAATCCAAGAAATAGGCAAATCTATAGCGATATACTTATTGTAAGGTATTTTAATAATGATAGTGTAAATAAATTGACTATATTAAACTTTATAGCTTTTATTTTAGAAGATATATTTGAAAGGATGTTTTAATATGACTAGCATCACAACTAGACAAGATATTGAGTTTATTGTTAATAAAGCAGTTTTCTCTGCCGAAATTACAGATATACATACTCATCTATATTCTGAAAATTTTGGCAAACTGTTTTTGTATGGAATAGATGAATTGCTGACGTATCATTACCTGGTTGCAGAGACTATGCGTCATGTTGAACTAGATTATAGTAGTTTCTTTGAAATGTCTAAGGCTAAGCAGGCAGAGTGCGTTTGGAATACACTATTTGTAAACAATATACCTATTAGTGAACCAGCTAGATCAGTTGTCACAATACTTAATAAATTAGGGCTTGATGTAAACAATAAGGACATTAATTACTTTAGAGAATTTTTTAACAAAACTAACCTTTCTAACCATATAGACAAGGTTTTCAGAATGAATAATTTAAAGTGTGTTGTTATGACGAATGACCCATTTGATTATGCGGAACGTTTTATATGGAAAAGTGGTTTTGTAAAGGACGATAGGTTTAAGGCAGCTCTTAGGGTGGATATACTGCTGAACAGCTGGGATAGGGCAGTAGCAGAATTGAGCTTGATGGGCTACAATGTCAGTAGCGACCTGACAGATAGCACTGTTAATGAAGTTAAAAGATTTCTTTTGGAATGGATAGATAGAATGGACGCCCTGTACTGTGCTGTTTCACTTCCTCCTGATTTTTGTATGAGCGATGGGAGCATGAGAGCAAAACTTATTGAACAATGTATTCTACCTGTTTGCAGACAAAAGAATATACCATTTGCACTTATGATAGGAGTTAAAAGAGGTGTAAATGCTGAGCTTAGATTAGCAGGAGATTCGTTGGGTAGGGCGGATATACAAGCGGTTGAAACCCTATGTTCTAATTTCCCAAAAAACAAATTCCTTGTTACAATGCTTTCTCTAGAAAATCAGCATGAACTTATTATTACAGCCAGAAAGTTTAAAAATTTGATGGTATTCGGGTGCTGGTGGTTTATCAATTCACCAACAACCATTGAACTTATTACAAATTTGAGGGTAGAATGGTTAGGCTATTCTTTTATTCCTCAACATTCTGACTGCAGAGTATTTGAGCAGCTAATAAGCAAATGGGAGCATTCCAAACGTATAATAGCAAAAGTCTTGTCTAATAAGTATGGAGGCTTACTTGATATGGGGTATAAGCTTACGGAAGGTCAGATTATAAAAGATGTTGGGCAACTCTTTGGAGAGAATTTCTGGAACTTCCTCAGCAAGAAGCTGTAAATGGAGGGAATAAATAATGAACAAGATAGAATTGAACCAAAAGAAGTTATCAGCAGGGTATGACTGCTGGCTGGGATATAGAAGGATTGAAGCAGCAAATGTTTCTGAAAAATATAAAACTTGGTGCAAATACATAGTAAAGGTTGAAGATACACCTATTATTAACTGTGCTGTGAATGAGCTTCGAACAGGCATTAAGTCCATGCTTGGAAACAAGCAGGGAATTATATCTACTGAACTTTCAGAAAAAAACCGTTCATTCATAATTCTTGGTACATTAGGCAATAACGATACTATTGATTGCTCCGTTTCACAAGAAGAGAAAATTATCTTGAAAAATGAAGGTTTCTTGATAAAGAATATAGTCACTAAAACACAAAATTACATAATACTTACTGGAAAAACAGAGCAGGGAGTGCTATATGGGGTGTTTGAACTATTAAGATTACTTCAAACTCAAGTAGCCCTAGATAATATCAATAAGCTGGAAAATCCGTTCTTTGCAACAAGAACCATAGACCATTGGGACAATATGGACGGCAGCATCGAAAGAGGTTATGCAGGCAATTCTATTTTTTACAAAGAAAACAAGTTTATAAAAGATACTACCAGAATAAGAGATTACGCAAGACTGCTGTGTTCAATAGGCATAAATTCAATAGTGATAAACAACGTAAATGTACATAAGCATGAAACTAAGTTGATTACAGAGGAGTACCTGCCACAAGCGGCTAAGCTTGCTGATATTTTCAGGGAGTATGGCATAAGAATGTTTTTCAGCATTAATTTCGCAAGTCCAATGGAGATAGGTGAATTAACTACAGCAG
>JAEZFR010000529.1 GCA_023417285.1 Bacillota bacterium | reverse complement strand
CCTGTTGATAAGCTAACCTCTGTAGGTTGACCTTGTATAGTTGGTGATATTTTTTCTTTTGTTTTGCAAATCGTGTTTCCGTTGTTGTCATAGTTATATCTTGCAATATTCAACTCAGAATTTTCTTTTGTAGTCTCAGCAAGTAGCCTGTTACTTTTATCGTATGTATAATTTGTCACAGACTTCCCGTTTATAGTCATTGTTTTTCGATTGTTACTGTCGTCGTAAGCGTACGAGACAGCAGGTTCAGCTGACGGTCGCTTAGAAATATCAAATAACCGAGCAGAGCGCAGCATAAAGCCCTTTGTTATTGGACGAAAGAACTGGCTTTTCAGCAACACGCCAAACGGTGCAAGAGCCAGTGCAGTGTATTACAGCCTTGTTGTAACTGCAATGGAAAATGGCTTGAGTCCATTTGAATATTTATCGTGGATTTTAACTAACGCTCCTAACCTTGGAAAACCTCACTATGCATCAGCAATTGAAGATTTTCTGCCAGGCAGTGCCAAAATACCTCAAAAGGCATTTATACCGAAACCAAAAAGAACAGAACCTGAAAAATGTGCATGGGAGGAAGATTGAAATGGGAGCCAATATTGATTTTATGATGGGAATGGTTAAGGATTATGTGTCAGGTAAAATGCCACGCTACATTTTTGAGTTGGACATTCACTCTCAAATCTTAGCTCGTTACAAGAAAATGGAACGTGAGCACAGAGAATATGCTGAAGTTTTTTATGATTGTATTATAGAAAACGGTGTAGATGCTGGAGGCGGGTTATCCGACACAGAGTTTAAAAAGTTAATTAGGAAGCAATATAACTAGGTAAAAAGTATTGCCAAGGATGGTTTCTGTTAATAGTGGATTTGATTGGGTGATGGCCTAATTGACGCTTACACCGTATTGGCAGTGCCGAATAAACAAAACTTAATATTTCCCGTAGGAGTGTCCGTTCAGAACAGATCAAAGGAGAAAAGAAAAGCCCCAATGGAGTGTTTTGTCCATCAAGGCTAATTTATGGTTAATTTCCTTTTAACTTTTCCTAAGTTTCCTTGCTTTTAATCTCACTTGTTGGTCACTAAGTATTCTTTTTTCCTCTCTTTGTCGATAACTGTTTAAGAAATTCAACTTATACCAAGTACTAGTAAAACAATAGATACTATTACAAATAGTCCTCCTGTAATTCTTTGTGTAATAATGAAAAACCGAGTAGGTTTTTCCCCCACATCATCTATTGTCCAATACCTAATATATTTGGGAAATATTATTATTGCTACTCCTAAAATAAGTAGTAGTATTGCTTTATAATTCATTATGCACACTGTTTTCCTGTCTATTGACAACACATGTTCCTAACATAAAATCATAGAATTATGCTATTCTCTGCACACCATGCTTTCAGTGTGTGACTGCTTATGCGTTGCTGGTCAATAATTTAATCCATTTCGCATTGGTTCGTTTAACTGAGCCTTATATTTATAGCTTCTTGGGTTCAATTTAACATGTGATATGATCTCATCTGGAGGTGTGGATTTTTTTATGGTCACTGATTAGAAAGTATTTGAATCCTTTACTTTTTTAAAGTTACATCTGTTTATTTATTAATTCGGTGTCAGTTTTAATTGTAAATCAATAAAAACATTTAACTTTTTTCTTCATAATAAGTTTTTTACTATTCCTAAGGATAATAAAACAAATCCAAGTAATATAAAAAAATAGTTTTCTTTTTTATAGCTATCCGTATTAAAAACCGACCTAATCAATACCATTTTCACTAAATTTCCCCATATGCCTATAATAACTATAATACATCCCCAACTAACAAATAAATTCCTAAAAAAACTATTTATATATGGTGCTACATAATGTAAATACATATAAGCAAATATTATTACGAGAATTGTATTAATAGCCTCTTTACTAACTAATTTTTTCAAAAATATTCCCCCTCTCTAATTTACAAATGCACCTAAAGGCTTATTACTTTTGGCATCCATAATAGCTTGATATGTTCCATAAATAGGAATCAAACCTGTCAGCCATGAATAGTCAGGATTTTGTCCATTATAAACATCTTGTGCCCCTGTTGCCAAATCATCTATCCCAGGCCTTACATCTCCCCAAAATTGGGTCCAACCTGCCTTTGCAGAAGCCCATAGGCCCTCAATAGCTTTTTCACCTTTTACGACCTTGGCTACTTTGGCAACGGTAACAACATCTGAAACACCACTTATTGCAACTTTTGTCCAAGCCCACGCCTTGTCGTTTTTATGAGCATTATCAATAGATGCTAATCCTGAAATAGAGGTTATTTTTGTCGTCTTTCCATTTTCTATAAAACCGAGGCCGTCATTTAAGTATGCATCCTTTGAATACCAGTTAAATCCTTTACCGTTACTTGTTTCGTACACAGAAATATTTAAGTTTGTAAAAGTATGCTTCTTAAGTGTATATGATATTTCTGTATACGAATCCCCAACTAAATACCAAGTACCGTCATAATCCAGAATTCTATAATTCTTTATAGCAACATTTCCTCTAGTTCCCCAAACAACTTTATTAGTATCAACATTTATACAAACCTGTCCATTGCTTTGTAAATAAGTTCCCGTAAATGTAGTTACCACATCTTTATGTCCTGTAGGGTCAAAATAATTAACTCCATCATTATGACAATACGTATACAAATTCAAACTCAATGGGTCAGCATCTTTGCCAGTGTATGAGTCTTCAGTTATAAACCTTCCAATAGTTGGGTCATAATACCTCGCCCTCAGGTATATCGTCCCAGTCTCCTTATCAAAGTACTCTCCAGAATACCTGAATACATTGGTATCATTAGGGTCAAGGTTCTTCTCATTACCAAATGCGTCATAGTCATAATTCTTTATAACATTTCCAGATGCATCAGTCAACTGGGTTACGTCTCCGTGACCATTGAATTTGATGCTACATTATTTACTAATTTTATTATATTTTATACGATAAATATAATACTTGGTATTAAAACTTGTAACCATTCTTGATACAAAGTGCTTAGACCATCAGTATCAATCCCTGCACTCTGCAACGCTTTAATAACACTTTTGGGTACCTTATCGGTATTGTCAAAACACAATTCCGTAACGTGGTAAATAGGCAACCATAGGTGACAGCAAACTCTTCTAGAGTCATGCCACTTTGTTCAACTAACTCTTTCACAGGGTTTTCCATCAGTAATCAACTCCTTGAATATCTATACATATAGAATAATGTCGTTTCTTATATTTCTAACATTATTTTCATTATTTTTTTATCGTTCTTTCTGTCTGAATTGGTGTATAGATAACGACAACTCTGCACTGTAGCGGTTTCATATCCATTAGGGTTTAACCTTAAGTAATTATCCTGACATAAACCGCTACTATCTGCAACTACTACGTAATAGGGGTATATTTATTTGCTCATTTTTTTAATAATGATGGGTGGAGTAAGAAAATTACTTGGTGTTCTCTTCCCTGAACCTTTTTCACTGGAAGTATTGTTGCGGGAGTGGTGGTGGCTTACTACATCAAAACAAAGAAAAAGCCCTGGTAGAGTATGTTTTGCTCTATCAAGGCTAATGCTATAGTAAGAATCCCCATTTCTATTTATCATTTATCTATTTACACGCTTTTTTCCAGTCTTCTTCTACACATATATATTCATCGTCAATTTCTCCTGATAGCGAAAAGATAACTTTATACATTCCAATATCGCTTTCATTATATACTATTGGAATATATGCTACTACATATTCAATGACTGTGTTTTCTATTTGAGTAATTGATAGTGATATAGAATCTACAATTATTTTAAGATAGTTCACATTAAAATCCTTTCCAAAATCACTTTCAAAATCTTCAGATTGCTCTTCTTTATAGTATCTAATGTAATCCCAAAAGCTATTTGTAGCTTTTTCTTCTATTCTATTATTTGATATCCATTTTTTTAACTCATCTGTACTAATCAAATTGGTTACCCCCTTTATTTGTGTAAACCCTTTCTAAACCAATCCCAAACCCATTCTTTTGCATCATTTAAATAGCCAAATACTCTCCAATCACCATATTGTTTGTTTGTGACTTTAATTTCATGCGTATACGTCTGACCTGCCTTTTCTATTCCCTTTTTAGGTACTTTAATTCCGTTTTCTTTTTCTCCTCTTACTATACCCTTTGAAAGTGCTTTAATGAACGATTCTAATCCTTTTTCTCCCCACTTTTTAATAATTTGATTAGCAACACCTGATCCAATTATACCAAAAGGCATTTCACATTTTATGAATTCTTGTTTTTGCAATAATATCCGCAAAAATGGATATGGCTGAGTCTGCAGGTGTAGAAATCGATTTAAAAACCTTAGGTGTAATAGATTCTATACCAACTATCAAGGTATCCGATTTATGTGAAATAATTGGTATTTTTTTAGATAATGCTATAGAGGCTGCACAACTCAGTAACAAAAAGACTGGATTGTCAACAGTTTCCTAGACACTTTTTTTAAGGTGCATTAGTTTGTAATGATATGGTGAATAGGCTACAATAAACTGGACAGATTTTTTAAGGGCTTTTAAATTTATAGGCAATAAACAATTATTATAAAGAAACGCCCTAAAATCGAAATTTAGGACGTTTAATATGTTTTTAATGATTTAAGTTTTAGTGTTTAAACCATTTTTTAAACCAAATATAGTCATAAATATTTAAGCACCATGATGGTGAGATAATATCTCTTACCAAAGATGTATCAGTTCTAAAGACTGGAGAAGCTATATACCACTCACCTATTTTTATTACTTTATATTTTTTGTCTTCACCCCAGTCTTTTTTTTCTCCAACTACTGTACCCTTAAATATAAACATTCCCCATTGGTAAAAATTTTTCTGGTCGATTTCTTTATATGGGCTATTCCCCTCAATAAAAACAAACTCATTTTTATCTTCCGAACTATATAATCCATTCTCATCTCCTATTATTTCCCAATCAGGTCCAGTATATGTATGATTTTTACATATATATAGTTTTTCATCCTTATTAGCCAACTTTTTTAATGCTTTTTGCGAACTTACATCTATTGCAGACTTAATTGGGATAAAATTTAATATCAAAGGACATATAATAAATACTACTATTAGCACGATAATTCCCCTAATAACAGCTTTACGAGTAGTCATTGTATTTAACACCTCCGTTCTTTTTAGTTAAAACCCACTTCTATAGTAGCCTGGTGTAGAAATCCAACCACCCCATTTCACAGGATTTGAGTTTGGAGTATAAGTGTACCAGTTCACGCCTTGGCTGGCACGAGGTAGTCTAAATGACCCTCCTTGAATATACCCAGTATTACTACGTAAATTTTCTATTTTAAGTTTTTCAGATAAATATTGTGCAAATTTAAATACATTATAAACTGGTGGTCTTGTCATAGAGTAGTCAATAAAAGTATAATCCGTTTTACCGTTTGCAACAGCTTTAGCATACCCACCTAATCTATTTACCCATGCTTGTGCAAAACTTTGGCCGTTTACCTTTGTTCCTGCATTACATGAACCAAAGTATAGATTGTCAACAGTTTCCTAGACACTTTTTTAAGGTGCATTAGTTTGTAATGATATGGTGTCAAATATCCCAGCGATGAATGAATCCTATGGTTATTAAACCAGTTAACATAATCCGAAAGCTCGAGTGTTAATTCTGCAAGGGAGTTAAAAATATAGTTTCTCGCAAATTCGGTCTTTATTACTTTGAACGTGGCCTCAGCAACTGCATTGTCATATGGGCAACCCTTCATACTT
>JAEZFR010000432.1 GCA_023417285.1 Bacillota bacterium | reverse complement strand
CTATTACACTAGAAAACGCAATAAAATAGGTTGATGTCAGGGCCCCTGTAATAGGATTGAATTCCAAGCGCAACAAGTAATAATTAATGATAAAAGATAAAACCATTGAAATAGTAATTATGGTAATCATGATTAAAGTAAAAATACTAGATATTTTATGATTATCCCTGTGTTTAAGATTCATGCTTTACCACCTTGTAACCTAGTCCTCTGATTGTAACGATTTCAAACTGCGTATGTTCCCTAAATCTTTCTCTAAGCCTACTAATATGAACATCTACAGTATGTGGATCGCTTTCTGTGTCCATTCCCCAGATCTCATCCATTATTTGCTGTTTGGTGAAAACCTTATTTGGGGAGGATAACAACTTAAATAGTACATAAAATTCCTTTTGCGGAACAACCATCTTGTCACCGTCAATTGATACTGTAAGCTCATCATAGCATAATTCCATATTCCCAAATTGCAGCTTTCTCTCATTTACAATCTGTGCTCTCCTTAAAAGAGCATTTATTCTCAAAATCATCTCATTTACATTCACAGGCTTTACCATGTAATCATCTGTTCCTGCAGCAAAGCCACTTTTCATGTCTTCAAATGTTTCCTTTGCAGTAATCATTAAAACAGGGATGTTATAACCATTTTCACGTATGCTTCTAACCAAATCATATCCATCCATATTGGGCATCATTATATCGCAAATCATCAAATCAATATATTGCTTTTCAATAATATCCCAAGCTTCCAATCCATCTTTCGCTTCATAATATTGAAATCCATTTTTTGATAATACTGTACAAAATAATTCTCTCAGCGATTGATCATCTTCAGCTACCAATATGTTGAACATCCATCGTCCTCCCATGCCTATTGCTTATATTAATACCATACTTTCTTCAACTATTCTTCAATTAATATTTAAGTAATAATTTTTTTCGTATTTTTTATTAATATATTTTTAATTTTACCATAAAAAAATAGCTATATAAAAATAGCTATTTTCTCTCACCGTTATTGGGCTTAAAACCATTTGGCCTCTCATTCTTAAATTGGCCTCCCTTTCCGCCACCAGGACCAAAGCTTCCACCTTGTATAGTAACTATCTTGCTTGTTGTGAAGCTAGCAGTTTCACTTCCCCCGGAATAGGTTTCGCCGTTATAAAGTCCATTGAAGTCACTTCCACCAGCTACACTACCACCGGTATATATTTTATATGTTTGATTGGATTTAATATTTGGAGAACTAAAAACAATGCTTTGTGCGTTTTGTCCTACTTTGAAAGTAGCAACTGAACCTTCATCACCTTGAATGTTTATTATTCCATTTTGTGCTGTAACGCCTAGCATTACAGTGTTTTGAGTGCAGGTTGCTTCTGTTGGAGTACTATTTGAACCTCCCATTGCTAGAAGGGTACCACCAGTAATTGTTAGGTTGTTTTGGTCACAGTCAATACCACCTTCAGGTTGCCTAGAGCCCTGCAATATAGTAATGCCACCTGAAATGTTTATATTGCTATTTGAATCAAGAGCATCTGCTTGTGAAGAAATAGCATAGATTTTGCCACCATTAATGGTAATACCAGTTGCTGCATTGAGTCCATCATCACTTGCTGAAATATTTAAGCTTCCATCATTAATGATTATATTCCCCTTACTCTCAATACCTTCACCAGCCGCCTTTACTGTTACTTCACCACCGTTGATAGTAATATTATCATTGGCATGAATACCGTCATTCTTCGCTGATAAGGTAATATTGCCGCTATTTATTACAACATCGTCATCACTTTCTATTGCATGTTCATTGTTACCAGTAATGTTCAATTTGCCGTTACCCTCGATGAGAAGAGTATCATTAGTAAATAATGCAGCTTTTATTTCACTATCACCGCCATCAGTAAGGCTATTTTCCGTTCCTTCCTTTAGTGTTAAAGTAATCTTTTTTGCATTATTCACTTGGAGAGCAGGTTCTTTACTATTTGTTATATTCACCCCTGCAAATTCCAAGTAGACCTTATCAGTAGTATCAACTACAACGTTGCCGTCAGTTAGTGTACCACTTATAGAATACTTTCCACCCTTAGTTATATTTTGATTCTTTCCATCTGAAAGTGTGATTTTTGTAGCATTAGTATAATCAGTGATTGGTTCTACTTTTGAATTATCATTTTGCGTGGTGGTACCATGTATTTGTGAAGAATTGCTTGAAGTACTGGTACCTGTATCCTTTGCTATAGAGGTATTGCCAGTAGAACAACCGGTAAGCATTGCAGTTATAATTCCGGCTGCAAGAATAACTTTGACTCTATTTTTCATGTTAACCCTCCTTTAATAGTCTATCTCACTATTCCAAATTTATCTATTTTTATCGCAGTCTCCTAATATTATTATCTATCATCAGCTATTTTTGTAGTAAGAATAATATTCAAATTCCCATTTCTACATCTCAATCTATCAATAAATTTCTTTTGATCGGCATTTTCTTTTAATGTCAATGTATATAAAAGCTCAAAAAGCGCTCCAAAATCTGTTGTCTTTACCTTTTGCAGCTTATAATTTTTCGTATATTCATCAAATATCTCATCAAAAAGCCCTTGATAATCAACGTCCTCCGGGATAGTAATCTTTAATTGCATCAAACTATTTTTTGTAGTTCCATAATTTATGAATGTTAAAACTAGCATTAGAATACACATAATTATTACAAATACAGCTGCGTATCCTATATAACCCATCCCACAAGCTAGACCTGTACCAAGAGTGAAGAATACATATGCTATATCCTTCGGATCCCCAGGTGCACTTCTGAATCTAATCAAACTAAAAGCTCCTGCAAGGCTAAAGGCTCTCGCAACATTATTTCCAACAAGCAAAATAATAATAGAAATAATTGTAGGCAGCATAATAAGTGTTATAGAAAAACTAGGTGAAAATCCTTCTCTTTTGTGCGTAAAAATATATACCCTGCTAATTATTAATCCCAATAATATTGATGATAGAATAACTGATAATGTGCTAGATATAGAAAGTGTGTCTGCTACCGTTGATGTAAAAATAAAATTCATAAAGTCTCTCCTTTTGCTACTAACAAGCCTTAGTTACTATATTATCATCTGCATCTTGTTCACATCTATCCAAAAGGTATTGCTTAAATTCTGTTCCGTATTTTGAGAACCCTGTACTGTATATATTAAGCTCGGACAATTCTCTCGCTAACCATACAGGGATAGCTCCATTAATCTTAACCTCCATAAGATAAGTGCCTTCGTCTAGAAGCGGTGTCCCAAAGCTCTCTTGCTCCAACCTCAGGAACTCCCTTCTAGTTTTAATATTGTAATCAAAAGTTATTCTAAAGTTTTTATCCTCTTTCCCAAAGAGAGCTATCCTGTCATAGCAGATGTACGCTTTTGGTTTAACAGCATTGTTTTTCAGGAAATATGCTATCTCCTGCAGCACTTGGTTATTAATATAATCAGTATTTGTAGGAATAATTCCCTCTTCAATGAATAAATTTGCTTCTGCTAGTGTCATAGTCGCACGCCTCTTGTTTACAACTCCACCAATCTTTTTCTTAAGCTCTAGAAAAACTATATCGTGTGGCATAATGTTTCCTTTGTAACTCCTAAGCCTGAGCTTTTCCTTATAATAAGGCTTTGAAACAGAATGTCTTATAATATCGTTGTTATCAGTATCAAAATAAATATTATAAATAGTATAGTTATTGCCGTCCTTACAATGTTTGTCGGGCTTCATATATTGCTGTAGCTTACTATATAAGGCTACAAATTGTTCTTTATTAAGTAGATATTTCTTTTCATATCTTTTAAATGTTTTTAAACTCATATTCATAACCCCCTTCAAAATTTCATGCTTTGATTATAACTATATAATGTGAGGATTTTGCGAAGAAGAAGGGGGGATTAAATGAATATTCGTCATATTTAGAGTGAAAAAAAGGGTTATTCTATTAGCAGTGGATAACAAAAAAGGGCCCGTCTACTTAACTGAGGCCCAAACTCGTATTTTCATCTAGGTAAACTAAACCAAAATGTGCTTCCCTTTCCTACTGAAGAAGTTACCCCATAATGTCCGTTGTGCAAGCTTATAATACTTTTTACTATAGAAAGTCCCAGACCACTTCCGGTAACAGCTCTCTTGTGATTCTTACTCACCTTGTAATACCTGTCCCATATATATGGAAGATTTTCCTGTGAAATACCCTCACCTGAGTCGGTTACTTCTATTCGGACCTCACTTTCATTTACAATCTGTTTTACAAATACCTTTTTATCCTCTCCGGTATAATTAATTGCATTTGTAAGTAAATTATAAAATGCTTGTGATATCTTTATTTCGTCCGCTTCTATAGAGACATCCTGATCAAAATTAAATTTAATAGTGTAGCCTTGCACCCTAACTAATTCATTAACTCTATTAATCTCTTTATCAAGACTTTGTGTTAGACTGAATCTTGTAGCATTTATCTCATGTATACCTGATTGCAGTTTCGAGGTATCGAGCATATCGTTTACAAGTGTTGTAAGCCGCTTTGTTTCGTCTATTATTATCTGGGCGTTCTCAGAATTATTCTCTCCCGGCAAATCCCTCATTACCTCCGCATAACCGGATATTAAGGTAAGAGGAGTGCGTAAATCGTGGGAGACATTTGCTATTAATTCCTGTCTTAGAGATTCTACCTTTGAGAGTTCCTTTGCAGTATAGTTTAAAGTATCTGACAACTCACTTATTTCTTTATAACCTGTTCCGTTGAAGGTAACATTATATTCTCCAGTAGCCAGTAATTTTGTGCTTTCATTTAGCTTTTCAATGGGCTTAGACACCCTTCTTGAGATAAGTAGAGCCAGTGTTATTGAAAACACCACCATAAAGATTGTAATAAAGTAAAGCATTATCCTCAATGTTTTAACTGTTGCATTTACTGGAGATACTACCGCATCTAGCAGTAAAGTAATATCCTTTCCATTTTCCAGAGTTAAATTTTCCTGCCTCTTAATGCTTATTCTATCATTCCGCTCTTCTTGCGGCCTTCCACTTCCTCTTATTCCTTCCTTAGATCTCAAACTATCAAATAGTCCGTTTTGATGTAAATACTCTTTATTAAAATTGGATACGTTATTGGTGTAAATGATATTTTTATCACTATCAATTATGGTTACAAAAATTTCTTGATTTGTAGCCATAGAGCTTAATAAGCTTTTTAAGTCATCGCTTTCAATATTATCAACAACTGTATCTACAGCACTATCTACCTCGTTGGTTCTAATGGCCTTGTAAATGCTGTCTAGAAAAACTACTTGCGAAAGCCAGAATACTATTAAAAGTACAGTACTGAATAAAAGAAGATATATAAATATTTTTGTTTTTATGCTTTGACTTGATTTTTTCATATTATCCCTCAAATCTATAACCAACACCTCTTAACGTTGTAATATATGCGGCATATTTCCCCAAAGACTTCCTTAGCTGCTTTATATGAGTATCGAGAGTCCTATCGTCACCGAAAAAATCGTACCCCCAAACCTCTGACAAAAGCTTTTCTCTCGTAAGAGCTATGTTTTTATTTTTTATCATATAGAATAATAAATCATACTCTTTTGGAGCTAAACTTACTTCTGCACCATCAACTATTACCTTTCTAGCAGTAAAATCTGCAACCAGTCCTGCCTTCTCGAAAAATTCATGCTTCTCACTTTTGCTGGTTCTCTTCATAATTGCATCAATTCTCATCATAAGCTCTTTTGGAGAAAATGGTTTTACTACATAGTCATCAACACCTAATTCAAACCCGTGAATTTTATCATATTCTTCTCCACGAGCTGAAAGCATAATAACAGGGCAATCACTTTTCTTTCTTATTTCTCTAACCGCCGAGAAGCCGTCTAACTCAGGCATCATAACATCCATAATAATTATATCAAAGTCTTGCTGTCTTACCTTATTTACAGCATCCATTCCATTGGTTGCTTCCACAACAGTATGTCCCTCAAATATTGCATACTTCTTTATGATTTCACGGATTTTATCCTCGTCATCTGTAACAAGAATCTTGTACATTGTTGGCACCTGCTTATCAATTATTTTCATACTTATTATACCAATTAATATACATTTATGTGTGATGGAAAAGTGATGATTACTTAAAAAATTGTTAACAGTAATTACATAGATTGCTCATATTTTAATCATAATTCGTTCATATTTAATTGTTATCATATAGGCATAAAGTAAAGCAACGTTAAGAAAGGAGATAAAAATATATGAATAATGATATGTTTAATAACTTTGAAAACAATGGTAATGGTTACAATCAAAATAACCAGAATAATAATTATAATGGCAGCTACAATTTCTCACAAAGTCCTGATCCACAGGTACATGTACAAGAATATGTTCCAAAAAGAAAGAGAAGAGTCGCTGCTGGTTTTATCAAGATTATAGTTTTTGCACTCGTATTTGGTATAGCAACAGGAGGAACATATTTCGCAGCAAATCAAGCCTTTAACAGAGGGGCTAAAAATACTCCGGCTGCTGCTATTCAAACTGGTTCACTTTTGTCAGCAAACACAGTACAGGCAACAACACATACAGATGTGTCTGGTGTCGTAGAACAAGCAATGCCAGCAATTGTATCTATTAATGTAAAATCTACAGTAGTAAACAGTATTTTTGGTCGTGCATTCCAACAAGAACAAGAAGGCAGCGGCTCAGGGATAATTATAAGCCAAAATAATGAGCAGGTGCTGATTGCAACAAATAACCACGTTGTATCTAATGCAGATAAGGTATCAATAGAATTCGTAGATGGAACATCTGCAGAGGCTCAAGTTAAAGGAACTGATCCTAGCAACGATTTAGCAGTGGTAGCAGTAGATTTTTCAAAACTATCAGATGCAACTAAATCTAAAATCAAGGTAGCAGCTTTAGGTGATTCAGATAAAGCCAAGGCAGGAGAAATGGTTATAGCAATAGGAAATTCACTAGGTTATGGCCAATCGGTAACTGTAGGATATATCAGTGCATTGGATAGAAAGGTACAAACTGAAGATTACACAATGTCTCTCCTACAGACAGACGCTGCAATCAACCCAGGTAATAGCGGTGGTGCCTTACTAAACGCAAATGGACAGGTAATTGGTATTAATTCTGTTAAATACTCTTCAACAGGCGTTGAAGGAATGGGATATGCTATTCCTATTTCAAAAGCGATTCCTATTATTAATGATTTAATGAACAAGGAAGAAGTACCTGAGAAGGACCAGGCGTATCTCGGAATTATGGGGCAGGATGTGACTGAGGATATTTCAAAAAGCTATGGCCTTCCTGTTGGAGTATATGTAAGCGAGGTTTCTAAAGGGTCACCTGCTGAAACCTATGGTTTACAAGCAAGAGATATCATCGTTGGTATTAACGGAAAGACTATTGCATCAATGGAGCAGTTGAAGTCACAGCTAGTATCACTAAGGGCTGGTACTGAAGCTACAATAAGTATTAAGCGTGCGAACGGAAACGACTTCAAAGATCTGGAGGTGAAAGTCAAATTAGGTTCAAATCCTCAGTATCAGGCTAAATAGGGCTTTAGCATAAAATATATATTTAATAAGTGGCCTCCAAATTGAGGGAACAATTAAAGTTTGTGTAAACCTCCAAATTGATGTTAGAATGAATAATCAATTTGGAGGTTTTTATAATTAAAATATCTTTATAAACACACTCCCCAGAATCATTTTTACCTATAAAAACATCTTAAGTTGTAAAAATTACAGGAGTGTGAAAGCAGAATTACAATTTTGTAATTTAATCTTTAAAGTGCTCATCAATAATCTCCCCAGCACATCTTACCAACTCAGCACATGGCCTCTTTTTATAGTAGGTTTCAGTGCGATCCTCCGGTACAGGGCTTGATTGTTTTTCCTCCAACGCTAATAGTTCCCTACAAATAATTGAACCATTTTGATTTGTAAACTTTTCAGCTAACGTTTGAATCAGCTCATAATGTTTTTTCTTTGCATCTTTATCCAGTGGGTCAGAGTAACCCTCTAATAGGCCTGCTACCATAAACATTGCTGATACTGCGCCGCAAACTTCCCTCAATCTACCCATTCCGCCCCCAAACGAGGACGACAGTCTCATGGCCGTTTGAAAGTCCAGCCCCAACTCCTCGCAATACGCTCCTATAACAGCCTGCGAACAATTGTAACCTTGCTTGAAAAGTTGCTCTGCTCTATCGGCATTTTTCGTCATGACTATACCCGCTTTCTATGTTAAAATATGTACCAATCACTTAACTTTAGGTTATTAGCTTACTACCTTTAGCTTACTTCAGTCGGGCTGCTCACTTTTCTGCAGGATTCACTCTTGCTAAAGCTGCTTGTCGTTGTAATAATCAGCCCTGCTTCCCTTCAGTCTTCACACCCGCTAATGCCGCTTGCTGCCGAACATAATCAGCTGCCTGCTTATACGTTTCAAAGTCTGGTAGATGCTCTATGAATAGCGTAGTATCCTGGCCTAATGACTCGCACAGTCTGGCAACCTTCTGATAATTAATAACCCCTTTTCCGGGCATGGTCTCATGAATCAGAGTAGTATAGGCATTTTCCATAATAACGTCCTTGCCATGAATACTCTTGATATGATGTCCTAATTTTTTAAAGCACTCTTCAATAAATTGGTCACGGAACAAATACCGTTTTGGACTATTTATCATATTAACAAAATCCAGATGCACGCCAAATGCTTTTCTGTCAACATCACAGATTAGTTTGAGGTATTGGTCGGGTGAATCGGGTACCATCCACGGCATAGTTTCCAGTGTAAAGGAGGTTTTGGTTGGTTTAACCGCATCAATCACATTTCTTATAGAATCCACAATTAATGCATATGTATCGCTGGAATAGTTGTCTTCGTAAAATCCATCCCAGATTTCCCCTCTGCTTCCCGCAACATTGACGCAACAGTTTGCTTCAAGCTCATCTGCAAGATATAGCTGATTTGTACAATACTCTATTGCCTCTTTTCGTTCTTGATCATTTATAGCGATTGTATTCTTCCAAACCCCTACCTCACCAAAGACGATATCATGCTTTTTTGCACATTCAATATATGCCTTTTTTTCTTCCTTACTAGCTGTATAATCAACCGGTGCTAGAACTGCTCTGTAACCAAGTTCTAATACCAACTTGTACCATTCATCAGGATTGCTATACGGTCTCTCTATTGCTCCGCCAATTCTCATAAGTATTGTTGTATGATGCATTTATTACAAAATCCATCAATACATTCCTTTCTACATATTTAAAATTTATACTTTGTTCACAGTGCTACTTTCGCTCGCAGTGCTACTCTTGCTCACAGCACCTTACTCCATATTGAGTCCAAATAACAGCGGGATCAATGCTATTTATATCATGTGAGCAGGTTCTAGCCATTGCTCCTGCCAATTCATATGTCATCTTAAGTATCTGATTCCTTACTCCCTCTGCCCTATTTTCAGCCAATGGCTTAATTATTACTCTGCCAGCTGATACTGCAGTTGCACCTAAAGCCAAGGCCTTAAAAACGTCCATTCCACTCATTATTCCACAATCAACAAATATTGGTATTTTACCCTCTACCAGCTTCACGAGCTTAGGCAAAATCATTAATGGGGGTATGGCATAATTCATAATTCCATGGTGGTGAGAAACAACAATGCCCTTAGCACCTGCTTGCAGACATTTATAGGCATCTTGTTCACTAAGTACACCTTTTACGATAAATGGTAATCTTGTAGCCTTGATAAACTCATTTAGCTCAGAAAGAGATTTAGCAGACATTTTTAATCCTAAAACGTTGTCAAATTGTCCATTTTCGCCGAAGGAGTGATCCAGATCCATTCCCATTGCCATTACTCCGCATTTTTCTGCATGTTCAATTCTCTTAAATATGTAGTCATTATCTTCATGGGGCTTAATGATCTTAATAGTATGCGCACCAGTTTCAACAATTGCCTCTAACTCAGCTTCATCTCCCATACCAGCCCAGTTCACAGCATTTGCTGCTAATGCACCCTTTGCCATCTCAACCATACCATTCTCGCACACACTATTTAAGTGAGAGAGTGGTGCCATCATTATAGGAGTATCAAAATGTTCTCCATACAGCTCTAGCTTTGTAGATGGGACCACACAGTCAATGTGTCTCATTTCAACCAGTAATGAATCAAGATACTTTCTTGTTATAATGTTTGAATCCCCATAATTAATGTCTTGTTGCTTATTTTTCATTAGCCTGCCCCTTTCATAATTGAAGTAATAGCATATATTCTGATATAATAAATTATACGTGTTTATTTGAGTTAATTAAATTACTAATTTTATTAAATTTTACACAATTTTATTTGTCTATTTAATTTTAATAATATATATTAACAATACACTACTTTATTTGGCTAGTTAGATTATTAATTTATAAATACATTTTGTTTGGCTTTATTTATGAGGTTAATATGAAGACGGAAAATACACTCGACAATATAAATCCATATGTGTTAGGTGCCTTTTATATTAATAATGCTGATAACACCCCCTATGCCAGAAGGCAGGAAAAGTGGTACGAGGTCGAGCTTATTTTAAAGGGCTCAGGACATATTATTGTCAATAACGTTACATATCCTATTACCAGCCCCTGTATATATTTTAGGGAGCCAGGCTCCATTGTTCAAGGGTTCCCTCCTTATGCCTGTTATCTGATATCCTTTGACCTTATTTACAGTCACGATAGAGAGCCCGATTATATTAGTGGCGGAATATGGGATTCACATGCTACTATACCTAATATTTCTTGCCCTGGACTTCCCTTTAAAACATTTATAAATAATGTTAGATTAGAAAATTATATAGATAGCTTTACAATGGCGTATAATGCGTTTATAACTGGTGGACGCAAAAATCAGTTCATACTCAAAACATGCTTGATGCAAATATTATTGAGAATTTTACAGGAGAGAGATTCGTCAGTAAAAAACAATCCCACTAAGTCACAGAAGCTTATCAGTACATACGGTCAACGACTAAATTCGCTAATAAAAATGCTAAACGATAATATCTCAAAGAAATTCACACTAGAAGAACTGGCTAGCTCTATCGGGTTAAGTCCCAATTTTTTGTGTAAAATTTTCAAACAATACACTGGACAGACCATTATTGAATATATAAACAGTAAACGAATTGGACATGCCAAAAGACTACTATTAGAAACAGACCTGCCTTTAAAGCAAATTGTGCCATTATGTGGTTTTGAAAACCAAAACTATTTTTTTGAAGTATTTAAAAAGGAAGAAGGCATTACACCCTCTGCCTATAAAAACACGTACCGTTTTGAATAGCTCTTATCAAAGAGTATAACTTTTACCTCAAAAAAATCTAATAAAACAACTTTGGGCTACCTTAAAAACTAAAAAGTGCGCCAACTGCAGTTCATATTAGGGAAAACGGCAGTTGACGCATCAAAATATATGCAATTCTTTTATTCCTTTTTACTACTTGTATAAAATCCTATCAAATCATCATTTAAGCCAATGTAGGAACTACTT
>JAEZFR010000370.1 GCA_023417285.1 Bacillota bacterium | reverse complement strand
CACCAGCATTGCTCGAATGTAAGAAATGTGAAGCTGACCTTACGGGCATAAAGGTAGTGGATGAGGCGATTCTTGCCACTGGGAATTTAAAGGTAGTGGACGAGGCGATTCTTGCCACTGGGAATTTATCTGCTTGTGAATCAACTGTGTCAAGCAGTAGCCGTAGACTTGTAAAAATATGTGACTGCGGAACCAACAATCCCCCTCAAAGTAGAAAGTGCTCGTCGTGTGGTGAAGATATTTCAGATGTCCGCGCTACAGAATCTGAGTATTCACCTGGAGTAACGCAGAAGGTGGTGCTGAATTCAGTCGACGCTAGTTTCTCTTTCCCCCTTGACAAGCCTGTTACCGTTATAGGTCGTGAAGCCGAAATGTGCCAATACCTTGAGGCAAAGGTCTATGTTAGCCGTAAACACGCCAAGTTCATTCTTGCCAACAATGAACTATATATCGAGAACATGAGCAGTACGAACCGAACTTATGTAAACAATATACTTATACCCTCAGATGCCCCTACATTGCTGAATGACGGAGACGAAATAGGTCTGGGCGGAAAGCAAATCAATGGAGAAAGGCAAACACAAGCAGCCTATCTTGTAGTTGAGGTGATGGTATGAATATTGCAAGAATCCTATTTCCGGTTAAGGTTTTAGGTCCTGGAAATCGTGTCGGCATATGGGTAAGTGGTTGTCCAAAAAGGTGTAATGGATGCAGTAATCCCGAGCTCTGGCACCAGAAGCAAGAATATGAAATCGCCGTTTCTGAGTTGAGAGACCTCATTGCAAGCATAGCCACTAACAAAAAAATTGAAGGGTTCACCATAACTGGAGGCGAGCCGCTGGCACAGCCAGAGGAACTCGCCCAGCTTATAACCTGCTTGAAAACAATAAGTGAAGATATTCTCGTCTATACCGGTTTTAAATATGAGGAGCTGAGCCAACAAGGATCAAGATTCATTGACCAAGTACTACGTTCTATTGCAGTGCTAATAGATGGGGAGTATATAGAAAACTTGAACACAGGGGCTATATTAAGAGGATCTGAAAATCAGAGCATTATTGTACTAAACGACAAGTATAAGGCTTATTATGAAAATTATATTGAGACAGCCCATAATCAAATTCAGAACTTCACAACTTCTGACGGAGTGGTCTCAGTGGGTATACACAGGGGAGATTTCGCAAGAGAAATAGAAGTACGCATTAACGATATTGGAGGGAGTAAAAGCAATGGCTGATTACATACCAAAGTGGCACCGTGAATTAGGTATTTTTAGCAAAATTAAACCATTGATTATGGTTGAGGGAAACGTTCTTGATGTGTATCAATATCCAGTTGAGGGTGGAGTATCAAAAGGCAGTATTCTCCGTCTGCCCGAATATCTGCACTACTATTTCAAGGATATGGGCTATCAGACTGTCGTGTTTTTTGACAGTATGCAAGGCTTCTATAACTCCTGTGAAGACGGCAATATTGAAGCGTTTGCCAAACTCACGGAAGCCACGCTAGATGGAAAGTACCTTCGAGCAGAGTTTGGGGGCAAGGGCAACTCAGCCGCCTCGATTGTCCGAAAGGCTATTGGGCAAAATATAAGTGCAACAGTAATCATTATGACACTTGCCTCACGCTACATAACCTCGCCGGATAATCTGGAGCAAGCAGAAGTGGACAGCTTTACGACTTTGCTGCTTGCATCTCTTGAAGGGAAGGATGTCCGAACAGATGAAAACGGTATTTTGAAGAACATCATAGTGATGATTGTAAATAAGGCTAACGACATCCCCGTATGGTTTTACCATGACAATCCAAATGTAAAGACCATAATG
This sequence comes from Bacillota bacterium, assembly GCA_023417285.1. Classification (GTDB taxonomy): domain Bacteria; phylum Bacillota; class Clostridia; order Acetivibrionales; family DSM-1351; genus Ruminiclostridium. Next base: position 4,624 of record JAEZFR010000370.1, on the reverse strand, counting down.
CTGGGTTTGCCATCGAGGGAAGAACGTGAGCTTCTTGTAAAAGGTGAGAATTTCCCCAGCTTCTTTGCTTCAGACGTCTACGAGTCTGATATGGCTTACTACAATCAGCATCCTGATGAGCTTGACAAGGTTCAAGACAAATTCATTGGGTTAACTGAGGGCTTCTGTTTCACCGAAATAAACGGGTTGCGTCGGCTTTGTAAAAATGAGCGATTTAGAATCAGGCAAATGCCTTCAGTCATAGACCTTTATAAATACGGAATAAGAGAGAACCCTTGGGACAAGCTCGATGAAAATGAGCTGGCGTCTGCCTATGATGATTTCAAAAAGAGAATCAAGGGTCAGGACTATGCGATAATAAAAACTCTTGATGTTGTTAAGAGAGCTGTTACAGGTATGTCCGGACTTCAGCACTCATCTCATACCAAACCAAAAGGTATACTATTCTTTGCTGGCCCTACAGGAACCGGTAAGACAGAAACTGCAAAAACACTTGCTGAAAAACTGTTCGGTGACGAGAGCTGCTGTATACGGTTTGACATGAGCGAATATGGCCAAAGCCATAGCGACCAAAAACTGCTGGGAGCGCCTCCCGGATATGTGGGCTATGAAGCCGGAGGGCAACTGACGAATGCCGTTAAGGAAAATCCGTTCTCCATCCTCCTGTTTGATGAAATAGAGAAAGCACATCCGTCCATCCTGGATAAGTTTCTTCAAATACTTGAGGATGGTCGCATGACAGACGGCCAAGGGAATACGGTTTATTTTTCTGAGTGCATCATAATCTTTACAAGCAATCTCGGTATTTATACCCACAACGATATGGGTATCCGAGAGGCCAATGTTACTGAAAAGATGGAGTATAGCCAAGTACAGACTAGAGTGCGTCAAGCAATTGAGAATTATTTTAAATTGGAGCTTGGTCGCCCGGAAATACTTAATAGAATTGGCGAAAACATTGTTGTGTTTGACTTTATTAGACCGGAGGTAGCCGAGTTAATTCTTGATGCTCAGATTAAGAAAATAGTAAACAACCTCTCAAGCGAAAAAAGAATTTCCCTGACTTTAGGTACAGAGGCTCGTGACACGCTGCTTGAAATGTCGTTAGGCAATCTCTCAAACGGCGCGAGGGGGATAGGAAATATAGTGGAAAGCTTACTCATCAATCCACTATCTCGCTATTTGTTTGATAATTCCATAAAAGGTAATGAACAGATAACAATTAATGCTATCGATACGAATAACATCCCTTTTTCTCTCAACTGTACTCGAGGTGAGTTGTGATAGTTTTTGCTGCAGTACAATGTGGAGTTGGGAAAGAGCAGTGTGAGGTACCGTTCTCGTGGGAAATCTAAATATGAGCCTATACGAAAACGTTTGGTGTGGTATTTAAGGTCACAGCGATTATCTGCATTGAGTAACTCTATTGTAGAGTAATCACCGTGACCTTTATTTTTCTACTAACAATTACTGTATATCCTTTCTGCTATATTTCCAATATGCAGCACCAATTCCGATTATAGAGAATGCAATACCTAGCAAAACCATATAGGTATCAAGGCTGCTATTTGCAATAATATCTGCTGCTTCTGCATAACCAAATGGAGTGATGTATTTTAGGAATTCTGCGCTTTTAGATATGTTTGCAACAATGTTTAAAAAGTACATTGTCGTAGCAATACCTAACCCAATACCTAGGCCGCTTCTACGCAGGAAGGCAGAGATTCCAAAACAAATGCAAGCCAACTCGATTTGAACAAGAAAATATGCGAGATGCAGTAAAAATATTTCTTTCCATAGTATTTCCTCACCGATTAAGACAAATGATACAATTGCAAAGGCAATGACAATAATATTCATAATAATAATCTGTAGCATGACAGCAGCAAGTTTTTCAGAAATTAACCTCACTCTGCTGATTGGTTGGGAAAGCAGAAACTCTGCAGTTCGCTCTTTTTCTTCCTTTGCAAGAGCATTTATACCAATCAGTGAAGCAAAGAATGCACCCCCGATACCCAAAATATTACCGCATTCAATAGCGTAAAATCCAATTAAAGTACCAAAATTCAGTCGGTCCATACCGAAAGCAGCTGTAAAGGCACCCATAGAGGAAAACATATCACTGACACTCTCCATTTCTCCTTTCATCTCTGGATACATAAACACACACAGTGCAATAAAAAATCCGATGCACGCTGTCCAGACAGTAAGCGACTTCCAGCTTTGTTTTAATTCATGCTTTACAAGAGTCATATCTGCTCACCTCCATTTTGGTAATAGTGAAGAAAGATTTCTTCCAAATCCGGTTCAGAAATAGAAAGGTCTGTAATATTTCCGGTTGAGAGAGTATGAAGCAACTGTTTGATATCTCCACCGTAGAGGAAACTAAGAACACCGTCCGTTTCTTCCATATCACGAATACCGTCCAATTTGTCAAGCTGTGCTTGCCCATGTACAGTGATTCGCTTTGCATTTGTCTTTGACAATGCTTCTACACTATCACACGCAATTATCTGCCCGTCTCGAATAATTGCAGCCCTTGTACAGTTACGCTGAATTTCTGAGAGTACATGACTGGAAAGGAACACAGTTACACCTTTTTCATTTCGCTCCATAAGAATCTTAAAAAACTCACGTTGCATCAGTGGATCAAGACCACTGGTAGGTTCGTCCAAAATCAAGACTCTAGGTTGATGCTGAAGGGCAGAAACAATAGCAACCTTCTTTCGATTACCGAAAGATAATTCTTCTACCTTTCTATTAGTATCTAGTTGCAGTCTCTCACAGAGAATCTTTGCTTCTGCTGAACAGTCCCTTTTTCTCAGTTCAGCAGATAGATTTAATATGTCTTTAACCTTCATGCCTGAATAGAATACGGCTTCGGAAGGAAGATAGCCGATATCGGACAGAATCTTATTTTTCTCTTTTAATATATCCAGTCCTAGAATATTTGCATGCCCAGACGTAGGATAAATCAGTCCGAGCAATGTGCGTATGGTAGTTGATTTTCCAGCACCATTAGGTCCTATAAATCCAAAAAACTCGCCTTCTCTGACATTCAGATTTAAGTCAATGATGCCTCTCTGTTTTCCGTAATATTTAGTCAGGTTTGATATTTGAATTACATCCATTTTGTTATCCCTCTTTTCGCAAATAAACTGATTTCCAAAAATCAAGCAGCTTCATAAAATCCTGCTCCATTTCATCCACATTCACTTCGCCATGCTGCATCTTCTCCCATAGATAGCCTGCCGATGCCCAGTACATATCCTGGTACATCATTTCTAAATCCAAACCAGAAATAAACTGTTCCGGATCCAGGTTCACCAATTTTTCATTTGTTTTAAAGGAAGCATTTTTGACAATACTTTTTTGGATATCCTGACTTATCACAGGATCCTTTTCATTAAATGCCTTTACAACAAAATTCCCCAAATCCGGATACAGGCGCATAATTTCGATTTTTGCTTTCATTCCTTTATACATGGAATCAAACAAGTCCTTCTGATAGTAACAGCCACTTTTTTCAAGTGATTCGATGGTAATCCGTCCACATTTCTCCCATAGAAAAAGATAGAGTTCCTTTTTATTATGGAAATAATGGAATAACAGTGATTTGCTAATGCCTGCAGCATCTGCTATTTCACTCATAGGACTTTTCTTATAGGAGTTTTGGGAGAATACACGAAACCCGGCATTGATAATAGCTTCCTGTTTTTCAACTGGTAAAGCAAAGAATTTTTCATTCATAATAGACCTCCTTAACCGCTGCGGTCAATTTTAATTATATTCCATTGACCGTTTTTGAGAAGACCCTTTTATAAAATTATCAAAAAAATCCTTTAATTTCAATTTATTTTGCTGAGTTTAACATAAAATTATATGGGTATTGACCATGCAAAGTTTTTCCAATATAATGTAAATAATGTTATAAATACAAATTTTAGGCGAAAGGAGATAAAAAATATGATAAATCACATCGATAATAGTAGAGGTGCAATTCTATAACTGAATATTGGATAGATGGTAGTATATAAATCAAACAAAACTTATTCTTTGTTTGGGTTGCTTGTTTTACCATTTATCAAATTGTATTTAACCCCTTAGCCTGATATTTATACGACACTAAATGGCATGGTACGGTTATCGTGCTTTTTTTATGTCCAAAAATTAGTCCCACAGGAGGTTACTTTCTGTGGGGTTTTTATGTACTTTTTATTTTGGAGGATAGTATGAAGCTAATAGATAGGATGGAATAGTGATTTTAAGAAATATTTTAGTAAAAAAAAAGTTTAATATGAAAATAAAACAAAGGGAGCATAATTAGTATGATTTTTGAATTAGATAAAAAAGATTATTACAAGGTAGAAAGTTTAATAAAGAATAGTAACCACGAGTTATCTATAAAGGCCGTAATAGATGGAACATCTCCGGGAGAAGTATATGTAGATAATTGTGAGAGGCCTTTATCGGCTCTCATCATGACTTCAGAATGCAAGTTGGTTGCTGGTAATGCTGGGAATGAGCTTTTTAATACGGGAGTAAGAGACAAACTTGATTTTTACGACCAACTTACATGTGATGAACAAGAATGGGAAGAGAGGATCAGTGAGCTGCACAGCAA
>JAEZFR010000294.1 GCA_023417285.1 Bacillota bacterium | reverse complement strand
CCTTAAAAGAACGCAAATTCTTAGAGACTGTATTGAAAGTGCTGATTCTCACAGAGGGCTATTCACCCTTACAGTTCCTACGGGTGGAGGAAAAACTCTTTCATCGATGGCCTTTGCGCTTAATCACCTAATCAGAAATAATATGAGAAGGATAATATATGTAATTCCATTTACAAGTATTATTGAGCAAAACGCTCAGGTATTCTCCGATATATTTGGTAACGAATTTATTCTTGAACACCATTCTAATTTTGATTTTAAAGACTCCGAAGATGACATGATGGACCAAAAGAAGCTGTCTTCAGAAAACTGGGATATGCCACTAATAGTGACAACTAATGTTCAATTCTTTGAATCGCTTTTTGCAAACAAATCTTCTGGATGTAGAAAACTACATAATATAGCTAATAGTGTAATTATATTTGATGAAGTGCAAATGCTACCCATTGAATACTTAAAACCATGTACTAGAGCAATCTCTGAGCTAGTATATAATTATAATTGTACTGCTGTGCTATGTAGTGCCACTCAACCTGCTTTAAATGAAATGTTTCTCAAGGAGCTAAGTATTAAAGAAATTTGCAAAAATACAAATGACCTATACGATATTTTCAGGCGTACTAAGATAGTGTGCAGGGGGCATATGGACGATATACAAGTCTCAACTGAAAACATAGCCGAAAAGCAGGTTTTGACCATAGTTAATACTAGAAAACATGCATTAAGCATCTTTAATGCCACTAAAGGCGAGAACTCATTTCATCTTTCAACTCTCATGTGTCCCAGACATAGAAAAGCCACAATTGATAATATAAAAAAACTTCTAAAGCAGAAGGAAATATGCAGGGTAGTATCTACTAGGCTTATTGAAGCAGGCGTTGATGTGGATTTTCCTAAGGTTTACCGATCAGAAACCGGGTTAGATTCAATAATACAGTCGGCAGGTAGATGTAATAGAGAAGGGAAACTTTATGGCGAAGATGGAACTCCTATTTGTGGGGAGGTACATGTTTTTAAGTCTGAAGAAAAATATATCAGAAATCAGCCTGAGGATATAAAACGATTTTCTGAGATAACTGATGAAATAGTGAGAATGTTTGAAGATATTACATCACCTCAAGCAATAAAAACATACTTTGAAAAGTTGTACAGTATGTGTGGGGAGTCCGGATTAGATATAAAAGATATAGTAAACAATCTTGAATTTGGCATTGCTCCAAATTCTAAACCTAATAACTGGTTTAAGTATGAATTCCAATCAGTAGCAGAAAAATTTAGGCTTATTGATGACAACACAAAAACAATAGTAATCCCATTTGATGATGAGGCCGTTAAGCTTATTGAGAAGCTAAGATTTTCTGAACATATAAGCGGTATACTACGGTCTCTTCAGGTATATTCAGTTAATATTTTTGAAAATGAATACAAAGCTCTTTTTGCTTCAGGGAAACTTGATTTTGTAAAGGACATAGCAGTATTGAATAGTATGAGTGACTATAGTATGGATACAGGGCTAGTAATAAAGATTGAGAGTGGTATAGGTATTTTTATGTAAAGGAGGTGAAACAAATGGGATATGGCTTTAAAGTAGAGTTATTTGGAGATTATGCGTTGTTTACAAGACCGGAGTTTAAGGTGGAAAGAGTAAGTTATGACGTAATAACAGCGTCTGCAGCCAAGGGGATATTAGAATCAATTTACTGGAAACCAGCAATAAAATATGTTATAGATAGAATTCACATTTATAACAAGCCAGAATTTACAAATATTCGAAGGAATGAAGTGAGTGCAAAAATACTAGCCTCTGATGCCAAAAGGCTAATGGAGGGAAGTGAGGGTGTAAAAGGATATATTAATACAAAAGAAGTTATTCAGCAACGGGCTTCAATGGTATTAAAGAGTGTTCATTATATAGTTGAAGCACATTTCGAAATTACGGACAAGGCTGGTGATGAGGATACCAAAGAGAAACATTATAACATAATGCTCAGAAGATTAAGAAATGGGCAGTTTTTCCACCAACCATGTTTTGGATGCAGAGAATTTCCCGCAAACTTCAAATTAGTTGAGGGTGAAATTCCAGTAAGTAGTATTACTGGAGAGCAGGATTTAGGGTATATGTTATATGACATGGACTTTTCAAACCCTGAAAACATTGTACCGATGTTTATTAGGCCAAAAATGATTAACGGTATTATTGACTTTTCTGATATTGAGGTAGTGAGGTGAAAAAATGCTATTGCAGTCATTAGTAGACTATTATGAAATTTTGACAGAGGATAATGAAAGCGGAGTACCAAGGTTGGGATATGGAAAAGCAAATGTTTCTTTTGCACTAAATATATCAATTCAGGGGGAGATACTGAATGTAATACCACTGAAAATACCAGATGTGACCGGCAAAAAAATGGCGCCTCAAAGCATGACTGTTCCAGAACCAGTAAAAAAATCCGTAAATTTATCCTCAGATTTTTTGTTTGGTAATTCTAGTTATGTTTTAGGCTTTGATAACAAAGGAAAACCGCAACGCTCAAAGGAATGTTTTGAGTCTTTTAAAGAATTGCATCATTGTATTCTTAAAGATATTAAATGCATAGAGGCACGAGCGGTATTGGCCTTTGTTGACTCATGGAATGTGGAGAAGGCTTCGGAAAATGTTGTAATAAGTGAATACTATGAGGAAATATCTGCTGGTGCTAATTTAGTATTTAAGCTTGATGGACAAAACACCTTTATACATCAAAACAAAGAGATACGTGCTGCTTGGGAAGGTTATAAGCTACAAATGACGAGTGAAACAAAGCTTCAATGCTTGGTGACTGGGAGAAGGGCTCCTATAGCAAGATTACATCCATATATCAAAGGAGTTAAAAGTAAGAAGCCTACACCATTGACTCTTGTGTCATTTGATAAAGATTCATCTGCGTATGAATCATATGGTAGAGTAAAAGACCAAGGACTTAATTCTCCAGTAAGTGAATATGCTACATTTGCGTATGGAACCGCTTTGAATTACTTGCTATCAGATCATAAATACAAACTATCTGTTGGGGACACAACTGTGGTGTTTTGGGCGGCAAGTCCTCAGCATATTTATCAGGATTTCTTTGCATTAATGCTTCAACCTGATGAGATTGAACTGATTAGCACGGATAAGCAGCGGTATGAGAGGGATGTGGATGCGATTAGAGAAATAAAAGGGGTATTTGAAAAACTCGCAAGTGGAACAAGAGCAAAGCCTAATATTGAAGAGGATACACAGTTCTTTGTGGTGGGAATATCTCCAAATACGGCAAGAATAGCCATAAGATTTTTTGTAAGGAACAACTTTGGACGATTTGTAACCGATGTATCTAAGCATTATGAAGACATGTCAATAGAAAAACAATATCCAAATGAACCTGACCATATACCACTATGGAAACTTATGATTGAAACTGTTCCTCCAAGCTCAAAGGAAAAAGCTTCATCACCGCTTCTTTCAGGATCAGTAATGCGCTCAATATTAATGGGATTGCCATATCCAGCTGCTCTATATAATGCAGTTATGGCACGAATAAAGGCTGAAAAGGATATCAGCTATTATAAAGCATCAATTATTAAGGCCTGTATTTCAAGAAACAACAAAAATAAGTATAAGGAGGTTCTTACTATGTCTCTAAATGAAAAAGCCAATCAAAAGGAGTATGTGCTAGGTCGACTATTTGCTGTATTGGAAAAGGCGCAGCTTGATGCTAATCCAGGAATCAAGTCAACAATAAAGGACAGATATTTCACATCTGCATGTGCAACACCAGCAACCATATTTCCTACTTTGTTAAGATTATCAAATCATCATATATCTAAGGCTGAATATGGA
>JAEZFR010000231.1 GCA_023417285.1 Bacillota bacterium | reverse complement strand
CTTGGAATAATCTTTAACTATGTTGTTCATATCAGAATAAATATTTTTAAAGTCCCTCAGTGGATAGTGCTTCAGGTTAATATCAATAAATATTTCGGTATCCATTTCTGCTCTAGCAGATTCATCGATATATAAGCTTATTTCGCTGTCAGTAAAATTTTTATAAGTCCTTTTCAAATGATCCATTTGTCCTAATATACTATTTAAAATATGCTGCTCTTTTTCTGCTTGGGGATAGTTGTCTCTTGCAAGTGCATTTTGAAGCCTTCTAAGCTGAGCTGTAGCGTAGTTCCCAAAGCTTTGTATAGCTCTTCTAGATAAAAATAAATCAGCATTGTCTCTTAGCAGCTCTCCCTGTTTGGTTAAGCAAAGAAGATGTTCAGGTTTCGTTCCAAGTATCTCAAGAACATTTGGGTTGCAATTTAAACACAGAGCTATAAATTTCTTTAGTCCGTATATTACGGTATCAGTTGTTCTGTCCTCAAACTGCTCAAAACTTGATAATCCCATAATATCCTGCTTGGTTTCCAGACAAACACCCCTTACATCAATATCACTGGTGTCTACATTAGTTCCGTAGGCTATAGACCCTGCGGTTGTTAGAATTAATATATTGTTCCCAAGGTGTGGGTCTTTCCTCAAAAACTCATATTCTTCTGAATTAAGCTTATCTTTTATAGTTTGTATATTCATACTATCCTTCCTCCAGCAGCTATGCCCAAACTTTCTCAAGAGATTCTCTAAACAAAGAGTTCAAAGGCTCATAGTCCGATTTTTTATCTTTTCTGACAGTTTTAAGGTATTGCTCATAATGGTTTATTTTGTTTCTAAGAAAACCAATTATTATTTGACTTTTTGGCTCAATATCAATTTCCAACCCAGAAGTCTTTTTATTCAACAAATTTTTAATTTCCTCTACTAACAGGTTCTCCAACTGAAACTCAGCTATAAGCTTGCCAAACTCCATTGGTGGCATTGTATTATTCTTTTCAATCCACATACACGCTAGAATTGGCCTTAATATATAGAAATACTTTTTTATTTTAACCTGGTCCGTACTCATTACGTCTTCAAACTTACTTCTAGCAATATGAAGATAGTGATATATTGTAGGAACTGGTGAAAAATAATCAGGTAAAAGCTCTCGCAGCTTTTGAGCTGTACAGTAGTTTTCTTTGTATATAATAGGTGAACTAAGCCATTCCAGTAATGTAGGATTGGATTTCTTATAGTGAAGCAAGGTCTTTTTGATATCCCAGCCGTTTATATCCAATAGGCTATTGATAGGAACCTCAATAAAGTCTTTCTTATCTTCAATTGATAAGTACCAGTCGGCAGTGTGAGCATATATAAATCTTACATCGTAATCGCTATCTTTTGATGCAAAGCCCCAGCCCCTACTACCGGATTCAACAGCGTATAGGATTTTAATATTGTTTTCTTTCTCTATTTCACTAAGCTTGTTCATGATAATATCTCTCATAAATTTTCCTCCTACGTCCGCTACTTTCCGGGTATTGTTTCATTCTATATTCTCTGTTTTCTGGGATATGCTTTCTCCTATAACCGCTATTTCATAGGATATATTTTCTCCTGCAACCGTTATTTTCTGGGATATGATTTCTAGATTATAACATACATATTTCTAGAAGTGCTAAAATCAGAAAAGGTTGCAAGCTTTTTGTCCGTAACTCTTATTTTGCGTATAACAGGATTATGGTAGAATTATTGTAAATAAAGCTGAAAAGAGGCACTCATGTTTAACGAATTTATTAAGCATTATAACATAATAAGGGATATCCTTAGAGATTGCTTTCTTTACGGATATTTTTCAAGAGATGGGCTTGAGAATAAAAGAAATGTAAGTTCTAGAAAGGTCAGTTATGAAATCCGACGTATCCAGCAATATGTGGAAAGCGAATATATAAGGTTTGATAAGGACGGACGATACAAGCTAATGAGCTTGTCATATGATTTTATGAGGCACCCGGATAATTTTTTGGTAAGTACATATATGACCAAGAGCTTTACCCGTGCGGATTTATTGACCTATTTTCTTACCCTTTTATATATCCAGGCAGAAAATAAACCCTGTTCATTGAAGTGTATAGAAGACGGTCTTAACACCGAGGGATTAGTATCATTTGATAAAATCAGCAGTAAGACCATTCAGAGAAAACTAACAGAAATGTGTGAAAGCATAGGAATACTCACTTGTGAGGTTGTGAGGAGAACCAAGTACTACAGCATATCACATGACATACTACAAACACTGAATGTAGATGAACTAAAAGAGTTACTAAATGCAGTTAGTCTTTATAAAAATATTGTTTTTCCTGTAACCGCAGGCTATTTCTGCCTACAGACCATTAAGGACTATCTACACTACGAGCGCAAAACAAGTTATGAGGATAAAAATATTTTTAACTACAGGCACGTACACTTTCATCCTGTAATTGAAGAGCAGGTGTTGTGGGAGATTATCAAGGCTATTCACCTGAGGAGAAAAATACGAATAACATACAATTCACCCAAAAACATTAGTAACAGCAACAATCGGAAAATACTTAGCCCATATAAAATAAAATATGATGTTCGACATGGACGTTACTATTTAATTTCTTTCAATAAGCATAACAGGTGTATTGTTTCAAGACTTGACCGATTGGAAGATGTGGAGCTGTTAGATGAACAATTCTGTAGAGAAGATTATGACGGAGATTACCGCTCTCATATGCTTTATAGTTGGTCAAGCGCGTCACTTAACCCGACTAATATGCCTGAAACGGTCAGGCTTGAGGTTGTTGTAAATGAACCAGATGAAAACTATATTCTTGAAAAGATTAAATATGAGGCTCCGCTTGGAGAACTAGAGAAGATAGAAAAAGGGCGTTACTATTTTACTCTGCTAGTAAATGACAGCTATGAAATTATCCCTTGGATCAGAAGTTATGCAGGGTATGTCAAAGTGCTTGAGGGCAAGGAGCTTGAGAAAAAATTGTTGAATGACTGGAAGGAGACGCTTTCGAACTATGGAATTGTTCAATGAAGTAAAGAACAGATATTTTCAGCTGGTTTTTAGAGTTATTAATGAATGTGCTGAGGGAAAGGCGAAAGCAGATTTGATCAGAATTGTGGACGATGGAGAATTTGAACAGAAACTGATTGGCAAAAATCAGCAATCCTTTGCAGACATTATTCTTAATAGAGGAAATAAAGACGAAAATCTGAACCTTTTGAATGAAAAGAAGGGCTTATATTATCCATGTATTGATTCTAATGGGGAATTACCGATTCCAGTCAGGTTTACAAATCTGGAAAAGGCCTGGCTCAAAGCTCTTTTAAATCAGCCGGAAGTAAAATTGCTGCTTAGTAAAAATACACTTGATAAGTTGAGTAAGGAGCTTGATGGCTTCGATTCACCAATTAAGCAAGAATATTTTGAAACGACAAATTCAGTTAAATTACCTGAAATTAGCCAGAGGGAGAACTATGAAGAAAATTTTAGATTAATACTTAAGGCCCTTGTTAGTGAAAAACCTATCAGATACAGTAATGTAGATAGAAATGGAAATATTCATTCAAACAAGCTGGCGCTTCCAATAGCTATTGAGTATTCAATGAGAGATACAAGATTTAGAGTTTCGCTGTTCTCAATAGATGATAATAGACCTATTTTGGCTAACGTCTTTAGTCTAACAGGTATCAATATAGTAGATGAAGACATAGGGATTGACCGGGAAAAAGCAAAGAAGCTACTGCTTGAGCTAAAATATTCTGATCAGCCTATAATATTGGAAGTCACTGACAAAAATTCTGCCATGGAAAGATGCTTTATGTGTTTTTCTGGAATGGAGCGAACAGCAA
>JAEZFR010000217.1 GCA_023417285.1 Bacillota bacterium | reverse complement strand
TTCGAATCCCGTCTCGCGCTTTATAACTAAGAAAGGGTATCCGTAAAGGATACCCTTTCTTAGTTTCGGAGCCCAATCCTGGGCTCCGAGTTCGAATGTCTCCGCTTCGCTCCGGTCCGCGCAGAACCAAGGTCCCCCGGACCTTGTGCGCCGTCTCGCGCTTACTTGATTTTAGGCCTCAAGTCCTTATTTTATAAGGGATTGACACTTTTTTTGTCTTAAAATACCTGTTGTCAAACGACCTTTTCTGATGTCAGATTTAAATGGCTCTTTCCTTCTGTTCACGAAGAGCTTTGGTATTAAACTTCTGGTTTAGAATGTAGTTCTTTTCCGTGGTGCTGATATCTTTGTGGCCTAATAGATATGAAATCGTCTTAGTTGGAATATTAGCATCGTGTAGCTCTGTGGCAAAAGTCTTTCTGATAAGATGAGTGTTAATGTGAGATAGGTTCAGACGTTTACAAAGGGTACCTAAATCTCTTGCTAATGCTTTCGATAAACTTGCCATTTTCTTTCCGTTATAGCAGAGATACTGCTCCTCATAATACCAATCTTTCGACTTATGATGTTCTAATAGAAGTTGCAGTAATTCTGACGCCCTAGGGGTAAGTGGTATTTCTCTGACACCGGCAGGAGTCTTTGTTGTATCAGATACCTTGTACTTAACCTTACCGATTCGGTTATCATTCTTATCACGTTCATAATACTTTACTTCTGTCTTTGTGATGGAGAGTACTTGCTTCGTAAAATCAATGTCTTTCCAAGTAACCACCGCAAGTTCTCCAACTCTTGTTCCAAGAGATTCTGCTATGAGCCAACATAAGCCAGAGGAATACTTATCATCGAAGATGTGCTCGATTAAAATACCATGTCTAATAACTTCTCTTATTTCCTCTTCAATGGCAAATTCCTCTTTGTCAGTAGAGATTAAACGAGTCTTGCTAATCTTTCTCTTTACCTTTTCCCAATCTAGTAATACAGATGGTTCATCCATATAATATAAGGTTTCTCGGATGATTTGTGTAATCTTAGCAAAAGCTTTGGTTTGCATGGAACCTTCTGATGCAAGAATCTGATTTAGGAATTCAGCAATATACTTGTTATCCATAAATCGTATATCCTTTGTGGCAAATGTCGTATCTTTAAAGTACTTGTTATAAGTCACTTCAATACGATCTTTGCTTTGAGGTTTAATGTCTAACTGGTTAAACCAGTTGCGATAATTCCTCTCAAAGGCATATTTCTTATGCTCTTGTTCGGTTAGCTCCTGCTGTTCTAATTCTACTGCCTTTTTTATGGCTTCTTCTTCTGTTTTGCCGTATGCTGCTTTTCTCCCTGTAGATAAATGTGCATAACACATATATCTGCCATCTTTCCTTAAAGTTCATGTTTTGTTTACTTCCATGTCCTTAGTTTCGGGGACTGTATTTGTTTCATCAATTATATTACACATACGAGCAAATTGCAAAACTTGAGATTCTGTCATGTAATTTACTCCTTTATGCGTGCTATAGGTAGCACATGATGTGGATTGATATGTATCTATTAGTAAGTATGATAGAGGGGTTGTAGTTTTTTGAACATTTAAGCCGTTATAAAACTTAAGATTTTCTTAAGATAGTAAAATAGTGGAAATAATAATAGCGAATAGTGTCGAAAACATGGTTTATGCTGAAAAAGTGAAAGTTACGCACCCTACTGTTTAATCATACTAAGATTATAAATTTAATGATGAAGGGAGAATAAAACTTTCACTGGAATAGTAAGGCTGGCAGATGAAGCAGAGCACTATAAAAGGGAGAGTGGACAGTCGGTGCGGGAAAACGTGCGGACAAACTACCTGTGTATTCCGAGCGATTGGCGAGGAATGCACGAGGTAGTGGACGAGTAGGTTACTTCTTATTTTTTGAAGAAAAAATGATGAAGTAAACAGCGAAGTCAAAAAATGAGACCCGTTTGGTGGGTTTCACGACAGTGGACAAGGAGCCACAGGGGCAGTCGAAAACAGCTCTTTAGCGTAGAAATACGTACTTAACGGCTACACAAATAAAAAGGAAAGAGGGTTATAGTATGGCTAGAAAAAAGAATAAATCTATGAAATGGCAAGTAGAAGAGCCACTACTGGCTAAGCTTTGTATTGGGCAAAAGAAGCATGAGGCAAAGGAAAAGGCAAGAGAAGAATTAAAAAGGAAGGATGGAAAAAAATGGAGGAAATAAGTTTGATAGAATATAGGAATATATGTGTTTAATACACAAATATTGAATATATAAAGGAAATGATGTAAAATAGTATCATATAAATAATATGGGGGTTTTAATATGTATAAATGCAATGATGTAATAGATCGAAAGGCTGAAATGTATGAAATGATTATGGCACTAGAAATGGACTTCATTAGTAATTTTATTGAATTTCTGTCTGTAGACGATATCCCAGAAAACGTCAAGGAACATTCAAATAGAGTAGATAGCGAAAATGAACTATATTCCATTCTCCATGGGCTCGATTTTCAAGCATACATTGAAATATGTAATGCCAATATAATAAAATTACATATAAATGCAAATCAAAAAGAATTTATAAATAAAGATTTTGCAAAATTGATACCAATAAGAAATACAGTAATGCATCCAAGACCATTAGGAATACTAGACTATACAATACTAAAGGAAATATTTAGTATAATATCTGAGATTCTTTATTGTTTTACATGGAGTAACATAGAAAAAGCTAAGGATAAGATAGAAAATCATCCAGATACGTTAATTTCGCCTCCTACTAATTTGAGGAAAAGTGATAATATTATTGAAAATTTGCCTATAATTGTAGATTATGAAGAAACGGATTTTATTGGTAGGAAAAAAGAAATCGGAGAAATAAAAAATAAACTTAATCAATCAAATGTCCACATACTTAGTGTTATAGGAGATGGTGGGATTGGTAAAACGGCTCTTGTTATTAAACTACTATATGACATGTTAGATGATTCTAAATGCAAATTTGAATTAATTTTATGGTGTTCGTTGAAAACGAATATTCTTAATAAATATGAATTTACTAAGATTGACAATTCAATAAAAACAGTATCAGGTGTATATGAAAATTTAGCATCATTTGTTGCAAATAATGATTGTGTAGATATACCTGAGTATTTAATTGAACTCGCACAAAGTTTTAATACATTGTTGGTTTTAGATAATTTAGAAACAGTTAATACGTCAGATATAAAAG
Organism: Bacillota bacterium; assembly: GCA_023417285.1. Taxonomy (GTDB): domain Bacteria; phylum Bacillota; class Clostridia; order Acetivibrionales; family DSM-1351; genus Ruminiclostridium. The sequence goes on along the minus strand of JAEZFR010000217.1, from coordinate 211 downwards.
ATTTTCTTGATGATTTTACTCAGTATGGAAAGGTTATTATTACTTCAAGAATTGGTTTGGGAGAAATGGAACATCGATATAGACTTGGAGGATTAAATAATGAGGATGTTATGGAGTACACCAATACATTACTTCAACTTTATGGATTTGAAGGTTTATTATGTGACAGCCAGAAATATGATATTGTTGTAAATCAACTTTATTCTAATCC
>JAEZFR010000134.1 GCA_023417285.1 Bacillota bacterium | reverse complement strand
CTATAAAACATATTTCAATCATTCCCGCTTTTAGCATTTGGGTTAACATCACCGGAACTACTCCAAATCAACTTTTACAAGTTAATCTTCCATAATACGTCAACTTAAAAGCTAGCATATTATCTTTGTCTCATATATAATCAAATTAGAAAGTCCGTATTTATTTTCCAATATATCACAATGATAACACACCAATTTAACTCTCTCAACATTTACAAATACAAAATATGATCCCATAACAACATACTTAAATATTTGACAATCGATGAACTAATTTGTATTAATATTTTATTGATTATTAAGGAGAACAAACATAAATTCGAACCAAAAATTATAATTCTTTAAACGGGTCGTTTTCATTCTTTCTCTTAAACAAACCCACAAACCCTCTCCCCTTCCGCATATTTGTTTTATTCTGCGTCAAAGTACACCCCCCTGAGCTAAAAGACATCAAAAAAAGTGTGTCCATGGAAACATGAAACACACTTCGAAATATTGCTAAAATCCGCTAGACCTCATTCAAGCCTTTTCCGCTCTATCAACGCTACTGACTCAACATGAGGGCTACTTAGTATAATTTTAAAAAACTTTCTAGTACACTTTCTTTTTGCTTAAGTGAATTATCCATTCTATTCCTATATCCGATATCAGTAATTGAGCCCTCTATGTAATAAGCAATATTTTTTAGTACATCAAAATCATTATCTCGTACTATTGATAACAATTTCTTTGTCCGTTCACGTTTTTCTTCACTTTCAACTTCGCCCCTCGATAACGCTTGGATACGATATACTTCACCAGAATATTTTGTTTCCCACTCTGAATATAGATTATAAACATATTCTACTTTTTTATCAATAAACCTATAAGGATATTCCAAATTATTTATATCAAGTCCCCCAACTAAAACATCTTTATATTTATGTGCTACACTTGTTAACGGTTGAACCCTAAGTCTTTTAATGGATCTTGAGTCATAATCATTTAATTTAATTGTTTCTAAGTATGATAAATTTTTGCATAATTCTTCATATTTGAGAAAAGGATCAAATAATATAAATCCAATATCGACTTGCAAATTTATATTTTTTAATTTCTCTAAAGCAATAATATTTATATCTACATTAGCTTTTTTTTGATATCTTTTAATTTGATTTTGTTCTCCAGACTCAATCCCAATGAATACTTCTCTTAAACCGGCTTGCTTAAGTTTTTTTATTGTCTCGAAACCTTTATCATTAACAACATCTGCTGCTAAAATTGATATAAAAAAGTTCATATTTGAAGAAATTATTCCTTGAATCTTTGATTCTATAATTTGTGTTGACAACACATCTATTCTGTCATATTGTTGACCAAAAAAATCTTCATCGGAGAAATAAGGGCTGTTAATGCCATTACTTGACAAAACAATAAGTTCATTTAATATTTTTTTTAAACCATATCCCCGCCAAAATCCTTCACCATACTTACTATTAATACAACAGAAATTACACTTACCCCAATGGCAACCTCTACTACCTTCAACTCTCATTATTCCATTATTATTTTTTATATAATTAATAAATACTGAGTCTCTGGCAGTCACATCAATTTCAGACAGATCTAATGTGTGCATTTTACTGCAAAAAATATCACCTATATTTTTAAATGCTATGTTTGAAACGCCTGCCAAATTTTCTTTTGATATTGCACCAGTATTCTTATATATTTCTACTATTTTGAGGAAAGCCTCTTCACCTTCACCTCTAATACATACAATATCATCATATAAAGATATTAATTCTTTGTATGCAAAAGTAGGAATTGCGTTCCCTACTATTATAGGTATTTTGAGATTGTTTACTTTAATAAATTTATAGATATCATCAAATCTATCCAATGTTCCAATATTTATTGATATCCCTAAAATATCGTATTGTGGTATTTTACTTTTATCATAAACTTCATACATATCATAACTATCTAAATCAATATATAGATTATCTGTTTTATTTTTTAAATAGTTAGCTATACATTCTATTCCTATAGGTTCGTTGAATTCATCTCTAGGTGTTCCTAAATCTAGTAGTAATATTTTTAAATAGCTATTCAAGGTAACCTCCCATTATATAAATAAATGATTTTTCAATAGACTTTAATTATTTGCAATTATTATGTAAAAATTATACCTAACTACTAGAAATTAGTAAATACTTCGTCTTCCATCATACTGGATCAAGTTTTGAATTATTACCCTCTAGGTTTGTCTTATGCTCAGCCATATTATGTGTAAGTTGTAAATAATTCTTCTCTGCACATTAGTAAGAACCTAACCCCACCAAATGTACTTATAAGATTTTTTTAGTCTTAAGTATTGATTGTTTATACTGAAGTCTTTCTACACAAATCCGCAAAACCCTCTCCCCTTCCGCGTATTTGTTTATTTTCGCATAAAAGTACGCCCCCCCTATCCCTTCCCCAACAAAAAAAGTGTGTCCATGGAAACATGAAACACACTTCGAAATATCCTAAAAATCCGCTAGACCTCACTATTCAAGCCTTTTCCGCTCTATCAACACAACCGTCTCAACGTGCCCCGTCCACGGGAACATATCAACCGGCTGCACTTCCTTCGCCTCAAACCCATGCTCCGTCAGGTACTTAAGGTCTCTTGCAAGCGTGGACGGATTACAGCTTACGTAAACAATCCGCTGTGGCTGCATTTCCACCAAAGTATTGAGCA
>JAEZFR010000088.1 GCA_023417285.1 Bacillota bacterium | reverse complement strand
GTGGTGGGTTGATGCTGGAAGTTAAGGATTAGGGGCGATCTGCAATGGCATGCGGGCGTTGACCCCTCTTCCGTGGAGACCCTGACTTGTGGATGAAAAGTCAAGTTTAGTACTTGCCACCTCGTCTACGATAAGGGATTAAACCTGTTATGCGGTTCTGTTATGGTGCTGTGAACAGAGTAGCCTGCCTTGAGTGAATCTGGTGGATAATGGATCACATGCTAAGTCTATTGGCCGATAGAAAAGCGTTATTGCTGTTTGAAACCTTGTTTGCAAAAGAGGCTAGGAATTATTTAGAATTGTTGAGGAAAACTCCTAGACTGTTCTTATTTAGTGGTTTTTTGGGGATTAAGGTGTGGTCTAAGTGGTAATCAGGCCCCATAAGTGGTAACACTATGGTTGAAGGTTTGAAGGGAAACCTCTGGTTTGGCGACATTCCAGTACTTTCAAGGGAAATCCTGCCTGACCTAAGCCGCAAAATTTACTTAAGAAGCCGCCACCCGTTTTTCATAATTTATGTGTTTTTTACACACTTGGAGGAATATTTAAGTGGGAGATAAAAGCAAGCGTCCTGTCGATGAAAAACGTATTAAGCTTAGACATAACCTGGTTGGTTCTGATAAGCAAACTAAAATATGGACGTTGATAATTACTATAATTACATTCTTTATTTCTATTTTTATGTCTTTTTTTTCAAATCAAACACTAAATCGTGCCAGTACAGTTGTTTCTTTTCTCATAGTTTTTGGTATAATCTTTATTAGTATAATATTTGATTTGATAGGTACTGCTGCAACAGCTGCAGATGAAGCACCTTTTCATTCCATGGCGTCCAGAAAGCTCTACGGAGCAAAGCAGGCGATTTTTCTCATTAGAAATGCTGACAAGGTATCAAATTTCTGTAATGACGTTGTTGGTGATATATGTGGTGTAATAAGCGGAACAGCTGCGGCTTTCATCGTTTATAAATTTATAGGGAGTGGAGACGCTGCGCAAAATTCCATTTTTGGACTAGCTCTTACTGGTATGGTGGCATCTCTAACAGTTGGCGGAAAGGCTCTGGGAAAATCGGTAGCACTTACAAACAGTAATTATATTATTTATAAGGTTGCTGTTGTATATAAATTTTTATTTGGCAGATTTAGTAGAAAAGCAAATAAGAGGAATAATAAGAATAACATAAGTACGAAGAAGAACACCGATAAAGAGTAATATAAATGATGCAAAAGAAGGAGCATAAATAAGGTGGGATATTTAGAATATATTGACTCTCCTGACGATATAAAGAAACTTGACACAGATGAGCTGGTTCAGCTGTCTGAAGAAATAAGAGAATTTCTATTAAAAAATGTATCTAAGACAGGCGGGCATCTTGCATCAAATTTGGGTGTTGTTGAGCTAACACTGGCAATGCATAATGTTTTTGACACAAACAAAGACAAGATTATTTGGGATGTTGGACACCAGTCTTACGTTCACAAAATAGTAACAGGGCGTAAGGACAAGTTTGATACCTTACGCAAGCTCAATGGCTTATCAGGCTTTCCAAAGACCTGTGAGGGTAACCATGACTGTTTCAACACTGGTCACAGCAGCACGTCCATATCAGCGGCCCTTGGAATGGCAAAGGCTCGAGATATGAAGAATGAAGATTATAGTGTTATTGCAGTAATAGGTGATGGTGCATTTACAGGGGGAATGGCATTTGAGGCCCTCAATGATGGGGGGAGACTTAATAGTAATTTTATTGTCATATTAAATGACAATGAAATGTCCATAACACCAAATGTAGGTGGTCTTTCAAGATCCTTTAGTAAAATGAGAACGGGACCCTTCTATACAAAGACCAAAGAAGATATTGATAACTTTCTCGACAAGCTTCCAAACCTTGGGGGTAGAACAAGAGAAGCAATAAGACGTATAAAAGGCACCATAAAGTATTTGATAACACCTGGTGCGATATTTGAATCATTCGGATATAAATATTATGGGCCCGTCGATGGACATAACATTGAAGAACTCACAATGGCGTTAAATACTGCGAAAAGATCAAAGAAGCCTGTCTTTATACATGTTTTTACTCAAAAGGGCAAAGGTTATTCTTTTGCTGAAGAGAGACCTGATAGGTTCCACTCGATAGCACCTTTTGAGATAGAGACTGGTGAAACACTAGTCAAAAGCGGTGCGCCAGATTTTTCTTCTGTGTTTGGAGCAGCACTGTGCAAAGAGGCTGAAATTAATAACAGGATTGTTGCCATTTCCGCATCCATGGTTACCGGCACTGGCTTGAGTGAATTCTCTAAGCAATACCCGAAGAGACTGTTTGATGTGGGTATCGCAGAGCAGCATGCCGTTACTAGTGCTGCTGGCCTTGCCATGAACGGCATGCTGCCGGTGGTGGCCATATATTCCTCATTTCTGCAGAGAGCCTATGACCAAATAATCCATGATGTTGCCACCCAAAAGCTACATGTTATATTTGCAATAGATAGAGCAGGTATAGTTGGAGAGGACGGAGAGACACACCAAGGGGTATTTGACCTGTCATTCCTCAGCCATATACCCAATATGACAATAATGGCTCCGGCTGATTACAACGAATTAAGGGACATGTTACATTATGCTATATATAACATAACAGGCCCGGTAGCAATCAGGTATCCAAGAGGAAGGGGCTTAGAAAGCATAGGACAATATTATCCTGTAAACAGTGCCACAAGCGTAACCCTTTCGGAAGGCACCGATATATGTCTTCTCGCTGTTGGTAGTATGGTGCAAAATGCGGTTGAGGCCGCTGAGATACTCAAGACCAAGGGAATATCAGCAGGGGTTACAAACGCTAGATTCGTAAAACCTATTGATTGTAATGCTATTATTGCTTGTGTAGAAAGATATAAAAAAATAATAACTATTGAAGATAATTCTTTGATGGGTGGTTTTGGTAGCAATGTGGTCAGCTTGCTTAATGCAAGAGATATTCATTGTAGAGTTAAGACTTTGGGACTTCCTGATGATTTTATTAATCATGGCACAAGAAATGAATTAATAAAGCTTGTAGGATTGGACAGCAATTCTATCGCGGAAGTAGCCATGGAGATGTGTAACAAATGAATTGCAAAAGGATATGTTTAAATAAATTTGTAGTAAATGAATGTGTAACAAATGCATATATAGCGGGATGATTATTCAACAGTGCATGTTAAAACTGAGTAACTAAGATTCGGAGGCAATATTTTGGAAAAAGAAAGACTGGATGTTTTTTTGGTTAAGGAAGGCTATTTTGACACTAGAGAAAAATGTAAGAGTGCTATTATGGCAGGAATTGTATGGATAAATGGTTTGCGTGAAGACAAGCCTGGTACAAAAGTTCCTGTTGATTGCATTGTTGAAATAAAAGAAAACCCAAACCCTTTTGTTAGCCGTGGTGGACTTAAGCTGGCAAAAGCTATAAAAGAATTTGGAATTTCCATGAAGGACAAAATTGCATTAGATATTGGTGCCTCAACAGGGGGCTTTACCGATTGTATGCTGCAAAATGGAGCAAAAAAGGTTGTAGCTATAGATGTGGGATATGGACAGCTAGCTTGGGAACTGAGAAATGACCCTAGGGTGGTTTGCATGGAACGAACAAACATCAGATATGTAAAGCCTGAGAATATAGGTTTTCTAGCCCAATTTGCGTCCATTGATGTGTCATTTATTTCGCTTACTAAGGTTTTACCAGCCGCATTAGACCTACTTACTGACGAAGCGGAACTTGTGTGCTTGATAAAGCCGCAATTTGAAGCAGGCAGAGAAAAGGTGGGTAAACATGGAGTTGTGCGGGACAGCAATGTTCATATTGAGGTTATAGAGAAAATTATTAATTTTGTATCTGAAAAAGGGTTGTTTGTTAGAGCACTATCATATTCTCCAATAAAAGGACCGGAAGGGAATATAGAGTATCTTCTTTATATATCAAAGCAGCAAGGCAATTATTCTGCAGATATGCTGGAAGACCTTATAAAAAATACTGTTTCTGATGCGCATTCCAGTTTAGCCAAAATTTAATAAAATTTTTTTAATTTAACTTGTGCTTGCCTCATGTTATAATTATATTGGACTAGCTTAAAATGGAAAATAAGTTACTTGTCCTTGGAAAGGAACTTACATGAAGACAATAGGGATAATTACCAATACCCAAAAAGATTTGGGTCTTAAGTATACTGATATGCTTATTCAAAGTATAGAGAAACATGGGGGCGCTTACATAACTCCAGCTAAGGCTCATATTTGTGGAATGGAAGGCATTGATGATGGTGTGGCAGAGATTTGTACCGCTTGTGATATCATTATTTGTCTAGGAGGAGATGGGACCTTTCTAAAGACAGCAAAGACGGCGTATTCCTTTGGGATACCCATTTTAGGCATAAATCTTGGCACTTTGGGCTTTCTCACTGATATAGAAACTCAAGAGATTGACAAATGTATAGAGTGCCTGATGAGTGATAAATATTATATTGAAGAGCGTATTATGCTCAATGCAAATGTATATAAAAATGGTCAACTGGTTTCTTCAGCACCTGCAATCAATGATGTTGTTATCTCAAGAGATAAAATATTGAGAATACTGCATCTTAGCACATATATAGATGGAAATTTTATCGATACCTTTCCCGGAGATGGGATTGTCATTGCCACTCCTACTGGTTCTACAGCTTATTCACTTTCAGCAGGCGGACCGATAGTTGAGCCTAATGCTGAGCTCATGCTAATAACGCCTATATGCCCTCATATGCTTTATTCTAGGTCCTTCGTAGCTTCTGACAGCAGGCATATCAGAGTAGTTTTGTCTGAAGATTATGAGCATACCGCTCTTGTTACTGTTGATGGGCAAAGATGCTATGAAGTAAAGGGTGGAGATTATATTGAGGTATGTAAATCAAATTCAACAGTAAAAATTGTTAAAATACAATCAAAAGACTTTTTTACAATACTGAGAAACAAAATTTATAACAGAAAGGAAGTGTAATTTATGAAGTACAACAGACATGCTAAAATTTTAGACATAATAGAAAATAACGTTATAGAGACCCAGGAGGAGTTGTCTGAAAAGCTCAAGGAACAGGGCGTGGAGGTTACTCAAGCTACTGTTTCTAGAGATATTAAGGACTTACGACTCATAAAGGTTTTGAATGAAGATGGAAGGTATAGATATGCTACTTTCACTCAAACAGAAAATACAATGTCAAACAGGCTTATAACTATATTAACTGAAGCTTATGTTTCTAGTGATTATGCCAATAACATTGTTGTTGTAAAGACACTTCCAGGCATGGCTCAGGCGGCCTGCTTTGCAATAGATTCTCTTAAGTGGCCAGAAATATTGGGCACAATTGCAGGGGATGACACACTTATGATGGTTTGCAGAGCTGAGAAAATAGCTGAGGATATTGTTAACAAGTTCAATAAAATGATGCATCAGTAGATATAAAGAGGTATTGAGTATGTTGCTTCAGTTAGACATTAGAAATGTTGCGCTTATTGATAAAATAAGCATAGATATGGCAAGCGGGCTTAGCGTGCTTACTGGTGAAACTGGTGCAGGAAAGTCCATATTGATTGATTCAATAAACGCTGTATTGGGTGATAGAATTGGTAAGGATATTGTGCGAACAGGTACCGATAAGGCTGTAGTTGAAGCGGTGTTCTCTAGCGATAGTGAACAGTTGATTTCCTTACTTGATGAGTTAGGTGTAGAGATTGAAGAAGGAGATAACCTAATACTCTCTCGTGAAATATCTATAAATGGAAAGAACACTTGCCGAATAAATGGCAGACTTGTCAACCTGTCTGCTCTCAAGCAGGTTGGGGGATTACTTATCGATATTCATGGACAGCATGATAACCAATCATTACTCAAAACAGAGAGCCATATACAATTTTTAGATGACTTTGGTGGCGCAGAGATTCAAAGCATAAAAAAAGAATATTCATCATTGTTTTCACAATACAAGGAAATTAAACATAGACAGAAGTCACTGTTGGGAGACAAGGGCGAAATTGCCAGACGATTGGACATGCTTAAGTTCCAGATAGATGAGATCAAAGATGCAAAGCTTAAAGAGGGAGAGGACGATTTGCTTTTTAAACAGAGGCAGCTCCTTGCAAACTCTGAAAAGATTGTAAGCGCACTTGCCACCAGCTATGACTTATTAGCTGGAGGCAATAGTATAACAAAATCTATTATCTACAATGCAAACAAAGCACTTACAGAACTATCATATGCAGTTAAGTATGATGAAGCATTAAAAGAGACTCATGAAAAGTTGGAATCAGTTATATATCAATTAGAGGATATTTCTGAGGAAATTAGAAATAGGCGTGACGAGTCGGAGTTTTCGCCAGAACAACTCGCTGAGATTGATGAAAGGCTAGATACTATTACACGTCTTAAACGCAAATATGGTGTAAGCATTACTGAAATTAAAGATTTTTATAGTAGAGCTATCAAAGAATATGATGAGTTGACACAGAGTGAAGAGCTTTCTGCAAAGCTGTCTCAAATGATACATGACTTAGAAGCAAAAATGTTCTCTAAGGCCAAAGAACTCAATAATGTGAGAAGGCTTTATGCTTCTCAATTAGAAGAAAAAATCACTAATGAGCTTGATGGACTTGAAATGAAAAATGCTAAGTTTAGCGTAAACCTGGTTTTTGATGACCAGCAGAGGCATTTTCACAATAATGGACTTGATAAAGCTGAGTTTATGATTTCAACAAATGCCGGAGAGCCTCAAAAGCCTCTTAGCAAGATAGCTTCGGGCGGTGAAATGTCTAGGATAATGCTTGCGATAAAGATCATACTTGCAAATGTTGATTTCGTTCCAACTTTGATTTTTGATGAAATTGATACGGGAATTAGTGGCAAGGCTGCACAACGAGTTGGACAAAAGCTTGCGCAAATATCCAAGACTCACCAGGTGCTTTGTGTAACTCACCTGTCTCAGCTAGCTTGCATGGCGGATAATCATTATCTGATAGAAAAGTATTCTGAGGATGAAAGCACATTTACAAGAGTTGTACCGTTGGATGGGGAAAGTAGAGTATTAGAAATATCAAGAATTATTGGCGGTGCTGATGTTACAAAAGCTGCTAAACAGCACTCAGAAGAGTTAATTAAAGCTGCAATTGAGTTCAAAAAACAACTTTAAATAAAAATGTAAACATGCTAAAAAATTAGCATGTTTTTTTCTTGTGCAGGGAATTTTTTTTTGAATATTTTTTTAATCAAATTTCACCTAATTTTCTGCTTAAATTACCTTTCATGTTTTATTTTACTTGAATATTAATAATGGCGAAAGGTTAACTTAAGATTATGATTTTAAGGTTAGTTATGCTTCGTTTTTTGGCATTTTACTAAAAAATCATAGGACACAAAAAAGAGAAAATGGCAAGCAGCAAGTAATGTATTTTATTAATTTAGGAGAGTGAATTTAATGCATTATTTAAAATCAAATAAAAAAAAGCTGTTTGTATTATTGTTTGTATGTATTTGTGTAATATTCATAAGTTATTTGCAGACTTTTTCAATTATACCAGAGAAACTTACCTTGATCGAAGGAGAAGAATATGTTTATGATTTTAAAAGTTTTTTTGTAGTAAACATAAAAGCCGATCAACAAGATTATCTTAAGGTAAATAACACTGATATTAAGGCAGGTGGAAATTATTTAAAGCTTTTATCACCAGTAAACCTCAAAACGCAGAAGAAGGGGAGGGTAAATCTTAATTTTAAAGCATTTGGAGTTATTCCTATTAAAACTATGCAGGTAGATATAATACCTAGTAAAAAGCTAATGGCTTGTGGCAATACTATTGGAGTAAAAATCTACATGAATGGCGTTTTGGTAGTGGGAATAAGTGATGTTGATGGCACTAACGGCGAAAAACTTGAACCGGCCAAGACTGGAGGAATAAGAGCAGGAGATGTAATTTATGAAATAAATGGAGAGCGGTTAGCAGGTATTAAGGATTTAATAAAAAAGATAGACAATAACCAAGGGAAAAAGCTGGAGATAAAATATAAGAGAGGCTCATCACTAGGCATGGCAAATATTACACCTGCTGTGAGTGTCAATGACCATAAGTATCACATTGGACTTTGGGTTAGAGATAGTACTGCAGGAATAGGTACAATGACTTTTTATGACCCTCAAACTCAAAGCTTTGGTGCGCTGGGGCATGGTATAACTGATGTTGATACCGGTATACTTATGCCGGTGGACAGAGGTGAAGTATTAGAATCAAACATTATTTCTGTTAGAAAGGGCGAGCAGGGAACGCCAGGGGAACTAAAAGGAATCTTTATTGAGAACAGACCTTGTCTTGGTTGTATAAACAAAAATGGTGATTTTGGTATCTATGGACAAATTGATTCAAAGTATGTGAATCAACATGAAGATTGTTTTCTTCCAATTGGTTTAAGAGGGCAAGTAAAGGTAGGACCAGCGTATATTATTTCGAATATAGAAGGTAAAAATACCGAAAAATTCAGTATTTATATAGAAAAGGTTTCGAGGCAATCTTTTAGTGGGCCCAAAGGTATGGTAATAAGAGTTACCGATAAAAAATTATTAAGTACAACAGGAGGCATTGTTCAAGGTATGTCAGGTAGCCCAATTATACAAAATGGGAAGATTGTTGGGGCTGTAACCCATGTTTTGGTCAATGATCCAACCAGAGGATACGGTATCTTTATTGAATGGATGCTCAAAAGCTTAAATAATGAGGTGGATTTGCAAAAGATATCTTAAAACTAGAATGCTCAAATATAAGCTGTCAGCATATGTTATATATATACTTATGCTGACACTTTTATGGGAAATAAATCGTAGCGAAAAAACGATACAAAATTTTAGAAATATGGTAAAATAAAGCTATTAGAAGACTAAATGATTTAATTACAAATTTTTATTTGGCAATTTAGTAATAAAACTTGAAAAAATGTCGACTTCAAAATATAATATACACATGACATAATTTGGAAGAATGTTGGGGGGATTAAATTGAGTAGCAAAAAGATTGAAGTTTTGATTGCCGATGACAATAGAGAGTTTGGAGATATACTGAGTGAATATCTCGCAAACCAGAACGATATTGAAGTCGTAGGTCTCGCAAGAGATGGTCTTGAAGCAGTTGACCTTATTTTTGATAAGTCTCCAGATATTGCAATACTGGATATCATAATGCCACATTTAGATGGCCTTGGAGTTTTGGAAAAGATTGCTTCATCAACAATGAGTAAGAAACCATTGTTTATAGTTTTATCAGCGGTAGGACAGGACAAGATCACTCAGAGAGCTTTAGCCTTAGGTGCAGAATACTACATAGTCAAGCCA
>JAEZFR010000040.1 GCA_023417285.1 Bacillota bacterium | reverse complement strand
CCAACCTGTTCGGTTGATCCTTTTTATTATCTGGTTGCGGAGGCGGGATTTGAACCACACGACCTTCGGGTTATGAGTCTCACTCCGCAATTTAAAATCATTTGAGAGATTGTGGAGTTTCACTGAGTATCAGAAAAAAGCCTTGATTTCCAGCACGTTAATGGGCAGACATATGGGGCTGAACTTTTATGACTAGAACAGAATTTATTAATTAACGGATCTATTCCAATTTACTCTTATCATGAGCGGGACGACTTGATCCATCCTTAACAACTAGTCCTGATTTGATGAATCTCTGTCTATCCTTTCGAGTGTGATTTCCTCCGTGTGTAACCGGTAGGTCATGCTGCTTTCCTGATGCAACCGGGGTAATAGGTCCAGAAGGGTTGGGTTTGGGTTCCTCTCTATGACGAATTTCCCAATGGAGCCTTTGTAATAGACCCTCATCGATTCTCCCTCGCCACTCCTGATACGGATTTTCAGTTTCGCCAATGTCTCATCAATACCCTCGGGCAGTTCATCCTTGTCATAATCTTTTTTTAATGTGAATTTACGCATAAGTTCCCTTCCATAGATGCCTGTGAAAATATAGTTAGACTCCGTGCATCCCATGGAATCAATTATATCACAATCATTCTCTGGTTAAACGGATAGAAAGAAAAAGAAAAATGGGGTGATGCTTACCATATGCTTGAGGCGGGGATACCTGTTAAAGTCGTTAGTGAAATACTTGGCCACTCCGGAATTCAGTTAACATTGGACGCCTACAGCCATGTTTTACCAGAGTTACAGGAGGAAGAAATGAACAGGATAACAAAGGTGTCCTCCTTCATGCTTTCGCGCTTTTCAAGCGCTTTCGCATGACCGGACATAATAAAAAAGACCAACCTGTTCGGTTGATCCTTTTTATTATCTGGTTGCGGAGGCGGGATTTGAACCACACGACCTTCGGGTTATGAGGATTCAGAGGTTGTTCTATCCAGTGAAAAAGCATCAAATTTGGTCTATTTAGTGTAATTTTATACCCGTTTTTTTCTATTTCGTCTATCTAGTTGTATATTTTCTATCTAGTAAAGCGGTACGGTTTGGCGGTACAAAAACCGCGTACACAATTAGTAATTTTATGAGTAAGCAGGGGTATTGAAAACAAATATTTGATCAGGCATGCGATTCGATTATGTAAAGGCATGTCTGATTTTTTATGTTTGAAAGGAGTTATATTTATGAAGACGAGTGCGAAAATTATAGCCATTGCAAACCAAAAAGGCGGTGTTGGGAAGACAACTACCACGATAAACCTTGCTTACGCATTATTAGAAAACGGGAAAAAAGTATTGGTCGTAGATCTTGATCCCCAGTCGAATCTGACTATGTGCTTTGGAATTGACAGGCCAGATGAGTTGGAGTCAACGATCTATGATTTGATGACCAATATGATTGAAGAGAAACCGATCCCGGAAAAAGGTAAATGTGTTTTAAACTTTGGAGGAATCGACCTGATCCCCAGCAGTATAGAACTGTCTGCAGTAGAAATGAGCCTGGTTAATGTGATGAGTAGAGAAGTTATTCTAAAAATGCTGTTGGAGAATTTCAAGGAAGATTACGACTATATCATCATTGCCTGCATGCCAGCACTGGGGATGCTTACTGTGAATGCCCTGGCTGCCTGTGATTCTGTGGTTATACCAGCTACTGCCCAGTATCTTTCAGCAAAAGGATTGGAGTTGCTTCTTCATACAATATCCAGAGTGAGACGGCGGATCAACCCTCAAATCAAGATAGATGGCATTCTGCTTACCATGATTAATGACAGAACCAAGTTAACAAAAGATATCCTACATTTATTGAACGAGGCCTATAGTGAATTTGTCAAAATCTTTGAAACTCGGATTCCTGTATCCATAAAAGTGGGTGAGGCAAATTTCAGGTATAAAAGCATTGTAGAGTATGAGCCAAAAAGCAAAGTTGCCATAGCCTACAAACAATTTGGAAAGGAGTACCTGGGGTATGGAGACTAAGGGAAAAGTAAGGAGCTTTGCTGAGATATTCGGTGAGGAAGCCTCAAACGGGCCCAAAACAAATAGTAACAGGGCTGAGATGCAGTTGGAGAAATTGATCCCGTTTGAAGGGCATCCATTTAAGATGTATCAAGGCGAACGGCTTCAGGGATTGGTAGATAGTATAAAAGAGCTGGGAATCATTCTGCCTGTGGTCGTTAGACCCATTAATAATGGGAATTATGAAATACTATCTGGCCATAACCGAGTTAATGCTGCCAGAATTGCTGGGCATGACACAGTACCCATTATTATCAAAGAAGGACTTACTGAAGAGGAAGCAAATCTCATCGTCACAGAAAGCAATCTTTTGCAAAGGTCGTTTTCTGATTTATCTCATTCTGAACGGGCGATTGCTTTGAAGCGGCATTATGATGTTATCAAGGAACAGAGCAAAAAGACCAGGGTGGAAAAGAGTCAGAATCCAGAAATCAAACGTAAGCTAGACTTTATAAATGAGATAGAAACACTCTCTAAAGCGCCTTCTTTAGAGGTGTCTGGAGTTCTGTCTCAAGTTGCGACGGAAAAAGCAAGGCCAACTGAGAAGGTTGGACAGCAATATGCGCTCTCTAAGGATACCGTTGCACGATACTTACGTTTGCAGGAATTAATCCCACCCATTCTTCAAAGAGTTGACAACGAAGATATTGCATTTATTACGGCTGTGGCTATTTCTTTCTTAAGAAGTACGGAGCAGGAGGACTTGGAGAATGTACTATGTCAGAAGAAATATAACATTAGCATGGCAAAAGCAATACAGCTCCGTACACACTCTGAATCAAGCGGCCTAGACACCACGAAGATTGAGGCAATACTGTCAGGAGAGATAAACAAAAAAGGAAGAACCAATAAACCTATAGGGGTAAAGGTGAAAGCAAAAGTAATATCCCGTTTCTTTAAACCGGAGCAGAATGCAACAGAAATTCAGGGCGTGATTGAAAAAGCGCTAGAAATGTATTTTGGCAGCTTGGAAGCAGAATAGAATTTGATTGATTACGCTTAAGGGGCCTTTATTATAGAGGCTTCTTTTTTATTGCGTACGCCCGAAAGGATGATTGAAAATGCCAAAACGAAAGCCGCTCTTTCCAGAAAAGCGTTTCACAGATGAGCAAATCCGACAGGCGAACAGTGCCAATATCATTGAATATGCACAGAGCAAAGGATACGAAGTTAAGCGTGTATCATCACACTCTTATAAGTTACCTGGCCATGGTGGTTTATACATTGATGCTGATGGTCTTAAATGGAATTGCTTTTCTGCCGACGCCGGTGGTGGAACTATTCAGTTTGTCATGTTCCTGGAGAATAAATCATGGATCGAAGCTATTAAGTAGCTTATAAATTTACCTGCAGAATGCATATCGTCTCCTAAAACGCTTAATCGTCAGAAAAACAAGGCTATCCAGACAACAGAGTTAATTCTTCCTGAGAAGAATACTACATACAAGCATGTTCTCGCTTATCTTATAGGAACAAGGAAGCTGGACAAATTTATAGTGTACGACCTTATTAATCAGAAAAAGATTTATGAGAGCAAACCCTATAATAGCTGCGTGTTTGTTGGATATGATGAATCTGGTAAAGCGAAATATGCAGCTGTGAGGAGCAGTAATCCAAAGCTATCATACAGGCAGGATTGCACTGGATCGGACAAAAGTTACGCGATTTCTGTTGTGTTCCGAGATGGCAAGGTTATCAAAGAAAAGAATCTGAACATACAGAAGCTTTATGTTTTTGAAAGCCCAATTGACCTAATCAGCTATCTATCCCTGCTTAAGCAATACCATGTGAAAGAAGGACCTATTCTTTGCATTTCTCTCGGTGGAGTAAGTGACCTAGCTCTAAAAAGAACATTAGCTGAAAATCCCAATATGAATCAAATTGTTTTGTGCCTGGATAACGATGGTGCGGGTACTGCTGCATGCGAGCAGATGGCCCAAAGCTACGGAGATAAATATAAGCTTATTAGGTGCCTCCCCCAGTGTAAGGATTTCAATGAAGATCTAGTTGCCCTAATAAATGAAGCTGGCTCACCACAGGCATCAGTACAAAATGAGGAGGATGAAGCTTCTTATGAGATTTACTAACTCAGAGCAAAACTTTTATTTCAATAACCCCAAGGACGCACCGAATATCCCTGGCCGAAAGGCTGGGGATTTTCGTAAGGCAGGAACAGGCGTATTACATACACCGTCAAACAGCTTGAACGCAAAGCGTTCAACGGGTATTACAAAGCAAGAAACCCATTACAAACGTATTATACCGGGGGGAGTGAGTCCGATAGAAAAAGAAAAGAGTATAACGGTATCGCTTCGGCTTCCTGGTAAGCTGCATGAAGAGCTTACCTTCAAGGCTCATCAGGAGAATACTGATTTTTCAAAGTACTGCCGGAGATTACTAGAAAAAGGCACCTCGGTTGAGGCATATAAAGAAGATATCGACTTCATTACAAAGATCATTAGAAATGAGCTTGAGAATGTAATTGAGCCTTTCGGCAACCGCCAGATAAAGATGCTGATGAAGATCGGCAAGGCCACAGGTGGAACATTGTTTACAAATATAAAGCTTTTACTTTCACTTATCAATCCCGACAAACTCTATACTTTCAAAGAGCTTCTCGAAAGCGCTATGAAGCAAGGTGTCGAGTATATGAAAATGAAAGATTTTGAGGTTGATCAGTATTTGCTTGATGGCGAGAAAATGATCAAACGAAGTGATAGATTGTAAAGTTAAGTAGAACATTGTTTAAAATTTGCTTGTTTTTGGAAGGGTATAGGGATAAAATGTAAATAGTTATTTTGGAAGTTCGGTTGCGGAACTTATTTATGGAAGAGGTGTTAATATGGCTAAATTAATAAATGAGTTTTCAAATTTTCATGAATTAATCAAGATTGGTAATGAAGCGGCAGCGTTAAGAGAAAAAAGAGATAAACTAAAAAGTGATTTTCAGGAGTATTTCCCAAGCGAGTGTAAAGTATACGATATAACGATAAACAAAAGTGATCTGCGCTTCATCAACCAAGGTAGTTATAAAATTGGTACTACCATCGTAAACCCTGATGGAAGTATAGACTTAGATTATGCAGTAATTTTCCCTTTGGATATTACGGCTCATCCGGATTCAAGAGAAATCAAGAAAGCTGCTAGAGAAGCGCTTAAAATAGAAAATATTAGGGTACCTAAAATAAAGGAACCCTGTATTACAGTTGGATATCATCAAAATGGTGAAGAATATATGCACATTGATTTCCCTTTATATGCTGAGCATAAAAATCAGTTATATTTAGCAAGAGGTAAGGAATTTTCATCTGAATATAAATGGGAAAGTGCAGATCCTGAGGGTTTGAATGAATACTTTCTCAATAAGTTTGCTTCCAATGAACAACTAAGGCGGATTATTCGCTTTGTTAAGAAGTGGAAGATTGAAAAATATAATAACTCAACTAATTCACATGAAGTACCGCCCAGTGTTGCGTTAACTATTCTTGCTTGTGAGAATTATGTAAATTGTGTTAATGGAAGCGATGATTACGATATGAAGTCTTTGTATGAAACTCTAAAAAAAATTAAAAACCAATTTTCGATTACAAGAGATAAGTATGACAATATTATTAAGGCGGATATCTATTGTCAACTTCCTGTTACACCTCGTACTGATGTTCTATATAAAATGCGCTCTTCTAATAGCCATTTGATTTTACTCTACGAAAGGGTATGTAGAGCGGTTGAGAATCTGGAGAATGCAGTAAATCTTGATTCTGAACATGAAGCAGCTAAAGAAGTTCAAAAAGTATTAGGGTCAGAATTTGAAGTCCCACAAAAAAATGTGTCTACAGCTAATGCATCAAGTAAGAGGGAACATAGTTTTGGATGATTATCAAACAATTGCACTAAAGATATTAAGTAGTTACTCAGAGTTTACTAATGTAGAGCAGGATGGTATTGGAGTTATTTTCTCCTACAATGATGCTGACTACAAAATATGGATTTTTACTGAAGATAAAGCTAGTATGCCTATAATCACAACGATAAACAACACAAAGAGTTTTCCGCATATTACTCTATTTGATACAGAGGTTTCTGGTAAAAAATATCGGGAACTTTGTCTTTTTGAGCAAGGTACAATAGTTAATGCATTACTTACTTTTGAAGAAAAAATTGTATTGTTGGCTGATCGACTTATTGAATTAGCAACTTTATCAAAACATAAAATTGAAAGAGAATATCAAAAAGAGTTTTTGTATTATTGGAATATTGCCGTAAAAAATACAGACAGAAAATACCTACTGTTTGTAAACAATGATTCTCAATGTTTATGGCTTGATCAATGCATATACAAGAATAATGTCATTCGAATAAAGGAACCTACCATAAAATTTAATGATGAATCCGATATGATCTATAAAGATAAAATCCCTGTATTATTCCTCCCAATACTAGACACAAGAAATATACTTCCTCCTTTGCCTGATAAACCTTGGGGGGCAAGTAATATTCTTGATATAATTTGCAATGATCAGTTTAATCGAATAGATTTTGATATGTATAAAGAAGTTGTTGACATGAGCTATGCACGACAAACAATCATACTAATTTTTAAACTCGAAAAAATTTATTTCGGATGCATACTTAAGTTCAAAAATGCTGGTACTGCAAAACTAATTAAAAAGTTGGAAAAAGATATTTGTGAAGTAATACCAATTAAAATTGAACGATGTGATTATTCTTACTTAAATCAACAAATTGGTAATGATTTATCTTTAATTAATAAAAAAATTGCAATCGTAGGTGCAGGTTCTTTGGGAAGTTATTTTACAGCTGAACTTATTAGGGCTGGTTGCAAAAGTATTGTATTAATTGATGATGATAAATTAGAACCCCCTAATGTTATGAGACATAGATTGCCTCTTAGTTTTTCTGGAATAAGTAAAAGTATATTTTTAGCTTTTGATGCAATGAGGGTACATCCTGAGATATTTGTAGAATACGTAAATAAAAGAATTGACAGTAGGAATTGTGTTGAAATTTTTCCAGTTGACGTTGATGTCGTTCTTTTTACAGTAGGGAATAGTGATGTTCAAATAAGATGTAATATGCAGTATAAAAATGCGAATTTTAATAAGCCGGTATTGTTTGCATGGTTAGAAGGAGATGGATACTCGAGCCATGTCTTAGCGATTTCTTACAATTTTAAAGGATGCTTTGAGTGCTTATTCACTGACGTTTATGGTAATTTAGTTAATAATCAAGCAAATATCTCAAATGACCTAGAAATACCAATTTTAAGGAATGGTTGTGGAGGGACACGTGTTGCATACGGGAACTCAACATTACTCACGGCTACAGCAATAACTTTGCAGGCGCTTAAAGATATTATAAATAATGAGTTTAAACAAAATTTCCTGATCAATTATACTAATTCAACAATAACAAAGGAATATACTTTTATGAAAGAGAGTTGTGGATGTTGCGGTGGAGATAAATAATAGGTGTATTAAGTATAGACTTCCTAACGGACATACCGTTGATATCCTTCCTCATGTAATTGAAACAATGTCTTCATTTAAACAAACACTTAGTAATCTACCTGAAAGCTGTGGATATATATTTGGGTACAAAGATAAGAATACGAAGAATATAACACTCTCTGATATCACAAAGCCGCAAAAAAATGATTATAGAATGAGATTCTACTGCTCTCTGAAAGATGTAAATCATAAAGTAATATTAAAACTACAGGCTACTAATAAGAATTACTATATGGGTGTGTGGCATACACATCCTCAGGCTACACCTGTTCCTTCTATTACTGATTGGGATGACTGGAACAAAACCTTACTCGAAGATAATACCGGTAGTGAATATGTGTTTTTTATTATAGTTGGTACTATTAATACTCGAATTTGGGTAGGAAGTTTTATTGATAATTCTATTACAGAGATATATGAATGTGAATCTACAAATGGTGTTTATATAGTTTAAGAATGGTGTAGAAAAGCTAGTTTTACTTGTTTGTGTGTAGTTTTATAGTAAATATATAGTTATTAAGAATGTATTTGGTTTAAGGTTGTATAGAGAAATAAATAGTGAGGCGGGTTAAACTATGAAATACAGATGGCTACAC
>JAEZFR010000223.1 GCA_023417285.1 Bacillota bacterium | reverse complement strand
CTAATTGTGTTATATTAAGTTGTTTTGTTTTGCCAAAAATACAACGAATACTGGATAATTTAAACTAAGCTTTAAGTTGATTATACTTTTGCATTATGGAAAATTCAATAATCCAAGACAAAAATTCACAATATCTACCCATGTATATGACAGTATTATTTTGCATTTCAGTGCACTTAATCAACTATATACTGTAAAGTTACATTTGCAAAAGTCAATTTGGAGTATATTTGTATATTTTTTCTCCCAATAAGTATATTGTATTGTTGACTTTTAGAGCCTCGTCTACTCGAACATATTGGGTTGGCATGGGTGTTTTAACAGACCATTTATTGGTAGCTAAACTGAACTCCTCAACTGCACCACTATTATTCTCCTTGTCATTTACACCACCAATAACAAATAAGCTTGAACCAATAAGTACGGAGGAGCACTGTGCTCTTGCTATAGTAAAGGAAGAAGATTGACTCCAAGTATCTTTATTTGGGCTATAAACAGAGACCGTTGCCAATGGCTGAGCACAAAGTCTATTGAACTGCTGCAAGCTACCTCCTATTACATATATTTGTCCATTATAGACACTGCTAGTAGCACCCACACGTCCTGTGGACATAGCCGCTTTTTTGTTCCACACTTTCTTCATAGTATCGAACTCCCAAACAGCCTTGCTATCTCCAATTCCCCCAAAAATATAAGCCTTATTATCTAAAGCACTGCAAGCCATCTGACCTATTCCGCCTTTAAAGTCAATGGGCACAGCTGGTAGCTGGCTCCATTTATCTGCTTTGGTATCATAAACTTCACAGCTTGATGTCCAGTTATAACCAATATCACCTCCAAAAACATATATCTTGTCATTTATTAAGCAGCTTGCATGCCCACCCTTCCCTTTTGGCATTGGGGCCCCAGTTCTCCATATATTTGCTTTAGTATCATATATGTCAGTTTCGCTTACGGGAGGCTGACCCTCTTGTGAGTTGTATCCACCAATAAAATATATAAGACCATTGATATCATGTGCGGTATATTGATAGCGCTTATGTGGAATGTCTGAAACTTCCTGAATGTAATTGCCTAGCGCAGAAGCCGTTGCACTTGCTTGTACCTGAGTGCTGACCGAAGTATCTTTTGTATTACCAGCTCGTTTTTCGGTTGAAGAATTACTGCATGATGCGGCAATTATGCATATTATCATCAAAGCACATAAACTTAGATATTTTGCTTTATTATGTTTTTTAATGCAACTCATACTGATTAATACCTCCGTTCTATTATTAATTTTACAGCTTATATAATCCTTCTCTGGAATGGTATTACTGCAACCTGGATTGCACAGCTATCTGAAACAGGATTATGAATTATTCTTGGCGAAAATCCTTCAGTCCCCACATATACATAATCCCAACCTTCTGGATAAGATTTAACATCAATATCATATGGGTTAGAGGTGCAATTAGGAATTGGTATTGTTGCAATTAAGGTAGGAAATCCTTGACTAATATCCAAAACCGATACACTTTGACCAAGATAGTTTGCTACATACAGCAGTGAATAATTGCTATTGCATTTAAGAGCGCATGGAGAACTACCAACTGTAATGTTTTGTACAGAGTTGTTTCTTAAGTCTACTATAGAAATATAGTTGGTATTAAAATTGGTTACGTATAAATAAATACCGTCCTTTGATAATTTAAGTGAGCACGGTCTATCTCCTACTGTGATATAATCGGTTTTTAGTGATACAGTATCAACGGTGCAAATAGCATTGCTACTTTGAGCTGCAATATATATTAATTTATTAATTGGGTTGTATACCATATCAGTACATTCTGAACAGCTAAGAGTAAGGGTATTTGTAATATTATAATTAATTTTATCTATTATGAAAAACTGCCTGCTACTATAGCAAGCAACATAAATACAGTTGTTATCTTCACATATTGCAGAAGGATTTTGAGATGAATCAGGGAAGGTTATAAGTCTAGAAGTATTTTGATTTGATTTATATATTATCTGCATACTATTATTTTTTCCAAGAACATAAACCATGCTATTATCCTGACTCACAAATAGACTGCAGGGTGTACACACTTGCAGCATGAATTTACTTATTATTTTCAATGACATAATATCTAATTGCATAATTAAATTTGGACTACTACCTAGAATATAATACAGATTATTCCCGTCCGGGCTTAGTGCAAAATTCGTTCCATCTAGTTGCTTTACTTGATTACGCAGTTCATAGTCATAAAACAAAATTTTTTTTAGTCCAGCATCACATGCATAAATATAAGGCAACGACTGATTAGCCCTCACAACAGGAAGGTACTGGCAATTTTGCCCATATGAGGTTATTACGCTAACATAATTCTTACATGCATATACGCAGGCTGATGTGGTAGCCTGTCTACCTGGCGTACCATATGGGTACGCTGTTAGATAATAGTCCTGTGTTTCAGGAGTAGATGTTATAAAGCTTGTGTCCAAGGTAGGACCCGGCTTTGGCAAAAGCATATAGCTTTGGGCATTCGCTGCTTCCCATGAAAGAGTGACTGTTTGAGGATTTCCAGATGAAATATTAATTATGGTTGGCGAGACTTTAAAGCTTTTTATAATTGGATCTGGTTGGTTGACTTGTACATAAAGTCCTGGAAATACGTCCCACAACTTAAGGGTGTCGGCCTCTGCCTTTAGAGTGAAAGTAGTATCTGGTTTATCAGGTGTTACTGTAAGCTTTGATTGGTTTATACTGATATCTCCATTTTCACTGGATAAATGAACTATTGAACCATCTCTTTTACTATATTCAAGTATAACAACATCTGCTAGTTGTGTTTCCCAACTAATATTTACCGAATCCCCTAAATCTATCCTGCTTTTATCACTGATAAAACTAGTTATTTTAGGTTTTGCCGTACACTTATTCAGCATGAGGGTAAATACTCCATCATCATATCCTGGAACATAATTATATTGTATGTATAAAGTAGTGAGACCCTCAGGTAGCATTGTTACAATATCAGTTATAGAAAATTCAATAGATGCCTGATTACCAACCCCAAGAACAACAGGTGACTTAGGGTAAAGTGGCCATACAGGGAGCTGACCTATAGGTTTAGTTGGGACTTCCCAAACGGTACCGTACTCTTTGCGAATATTAACCTTCATCTGTGCAGCTAATTCCTTAGTTGTTAAATCACCAGCGGTATCTCCATAAACAAAAGATAGATAAAAAGTAGTTCTCCCATTAGGATCCTGAGGTATATCAGTATCCTTAGATGGATTTGAAAGGTATAGTGTAAATTGGTTGCGAAGTGGATGGGCAACATTATAGGTTATATATGCTGATATGGGTGTATCTGTTGCAATTCCAAAGCTGTGTTTTTGGCTTATTAATGATGAGTTAACAAGGCACTGTACATCCTTATATCCAATATTGAGATTGAGATATTTAGGAGTACTTACAGGGGGACGAATTACAGCTACTGAATAAGAAAATGGAATCTCACTGTCATATATGTCTGGAATATTGCAGTAACTTATGTTAAAGTAACCAGGAGCGGAATTTTTGCAAATAATATTTGTGAAACAAAATTGCATTTGTTCGTTAGGATTCAGTAAGCAATCTTTTTTTGGTACTACAGCCCAACAAGGGAACTTACCGTCAATATATGTTGCTAACCATCCCTCGGGAACCACTAGTACTATCAATTTTAATATCCAGGTATCCAACAAATCTCCAAAATCGAAATAGAATGAGGACGCTCCAACACCTGTCTGAGCTGAGGGTGAACCCTGTAAAAATTCAAGAGTGCTACCAGTATTATTTGTAAATGTTAGCGTTAACTTATTTAGATTAGTATCATCCGTTATAAAAATATCACATTTCCCATCAATATTACATAGTTTAAAGTCTTGCTTGCTTAGTTTATTCATAAATAAAATCCCCCTGCTTTACTTGATTTCTATGCTTTTTGTGCTTATTGTGCTTTTTGTACTTTATTTCCTTTCTCCTATTTCTCCGATCTTACGAGTTTTAACCAGCCCTCTTTAATTCTCTGAGGGCTATCATTCAGAACTGCTTCTTTTTGAACTGCCTGCAATTTAACTGGATCAGACCAGCAGATTAATTGATTTTCTATCCAAAGCCAATCTCCATCCCCTTCAGATGGTACAGGCAAACTCAGCCCTCGACTACTTTGTAATACAGGATTGACTAAGAAATTTAAGGCTAGATTTTTTAGAGTATCGCTATAAAACTTAGGTGGAATCTCTATGTACTTTTGCGGTAGAACCCCCATGGTAGCATGTACCCCAGTACGAGGATCCATAAGTAACGTCAAAGTTAATGCATTATCCCCTATATTTGCATTGCTTGAAGATTTAGGAGATAATAACAGAGTATTTTGGATAGGTTCAATTACACTTTGGCTGTTGCCATCGGAAAAGCTGCAATAAAACTCCATATAGTTATTGTTCTTAAAAAATCCCACCAGTCCATCATCTCTTCTGTTTTGATGTCCTAGATAGACAGGAAAAGATACACTGGGAAAATTCCTGCTATCCCGTGGTGCTGGATATAGTTGACCACTATTTTTATATGTTTCTATTGCATTTTTTAGTGTATCTACCCCTTGGTGAGTTGCTGCAAGACCTTGTAATTCAAGATTTAGAGCTGCTCTTACAATTGCAATAGGTCGCCCCATTAATACTGAATTGCTAACATCTTGCCCAACTCCAGGAGGTTCGATAAATGAGAATGCACTATCGGTACTATTCATGAAGCTTCTAAGGTACTGAGCATCTCCATCATGCAATGCAATTGCCATTTCCCTGAGATGTGGATTACACTGCGAGAGTGCAGTACGGATACCAGCATCATATAGTACACCTCCTGGAGTGTTCTGCCATGTGATGCAGTCGGAATATTCATTAAGCTGCAGAGCCCCAACATGAGTACCATCCGCATCATATAGCATAAGACTTCGATCCAAATAATTGCACAGAATCCACCCGCAAACAGGTGATGTATCAGGTATCTCATTTGTTTCCACCATTTCATCTAAGGTGCTGATAAAACGGAATAAAAGCCTTGATGATTGCGTTATTCTAGGTGGTAAATAAATAAAGTCTTGTGGCAATAACTTTGATTGCTTCATATTCTCCGCACGAATGACTTTTTCAGGGGCTGGACACAGTTCCTTTGTCTGCCCAAAAACATCTACTAAAGTTAATTTACGAATTGCCATCAATCCTGCACTAATGGGGTTAAAGAAATTATTAACAGCGGGTGAAGCCATATTTATGCCTGTATCCCCAACAGCATTTTTTACCGTTGAATTGGAAAAAAAGTAATAGGCTCTGTTTTTTTCAATTGGATCACCCACTTCCAGTTGCATGGTTTTATTTTTCATGAGCATTGCGTCATTAAAACCAGATAGTGTTTGAGCTAAAATTGGCATTTCACCGATTGCTTTACTGATATCCAACAATTCAACATCAAAATCGTCTGTGGGTAATGCTTTAACATATTGAGCAATCTGCTCTTTCATATTTGTCTGAGGGCTAGGAGTCAAAAATATAGACCCGCTATAAGTTTCAAAAGTATTTGATAACTTTGTATCAGTAAATATAAGGTCCACCGCTTCTAACTCAAACTGTGAAAGTATAAAGTCCTCAGAATACGTTGCACAATCATTTAGCGGGTAAAAATCTACCTGCCAACGTAATGAAAAGGGTAGCCACGGGGAGTTCCAAAAATTCACTGCAACACTTGAAGGATAAATCCCGCTATATGAAATAAATTGGTCAGTGCTATTTATATTTGAGAGCAGTGTTTTACAAACCTCTTCAAACCCTTGTGCTACACCTTTTTGTATAAGGACAGTTGCTAAAAGGCTAGGAGAAAGCAAGCAGGCTTCCGATAGAAGCACGCTCATAGCGTCTAAAAACGGTAAATTAAGGCTAGGGCTTAATTGTGGGAAATCGCCATCTCCTAAAGTAATATCAGCAGATGTATTAAATAAATTAGCTTTTACTGTCGTACAAGTTATTAGTTGCTGTGGTTGACGGCATACAAGGTTTCCATTGCTATCAAATCTTCCGTCTCCACCATATCTCACAGTTGGCTGTACGTCATCACCATAAAATAGAACAGTAGGTTCTGATGGACTCCAATATCTAGGAGCAGTAGTAGGTAATAAAATGCAGTCTTCTGGAAGCTCAGCATTAATTTTATCGATTGAAATGTTAATTTGAGATCTGAGATTTTGCTGTTTTTGTAGTAGTTCAGTTGTTAATTCTTTAATTTCAGCTAAAATATATTCTGCTGTGTCACTAATATCTAATATAGGGCTAACTCCTGTGAGCGGATATTTTGCCTCCATGAATTGAGTCCAATCTGAAAAAATCTGATATCTCTTATTATCAATCTGAGAAGAAAGGGCATCTAGGCTTCGCTGGAGTATATTGAGACTATTCAGCTCCTCAGCAATAGTATCTGATG
>JAEZFR010000025.1 GCA_023417285.1 Bacillota bacterium | reverse complement strand
GCCTGTAACCCTCCGAACCTTTTTTTAACAAGATCTGTCTGATTGTATTTGTGCGATAATGCTTTATATAATATAGTAGGGTGTATACAATTTGCCATATATAATAAAGGTTGTTTTGATGTGCTACTGTCAATTGCACTTATTGCATCGTGTATAGTAGTTCCATCTACCAGACAACCATTTCCATTTATCATAAAACTTATAATATATGGGATATTTGTTTGCTGTAAGGCCCATGCCATACCTATAGCCTCCTCAAGGGCTGGCATTATTCCTGCATAAAGAAAATCTACTTTACTATCAGCAAATATCTGTGCCTGCCAGGCATGAAACTCTTTGGCCACATCTCTTTGGAGTATTTCAGTTGCTTTATATGCATCACCCTTACACCCCATTAACCCGCCGATATACATTTCAATATTACAAGAATGTTTTACACTTTTAAGGAAATTAATATTATCTACCAAAATATCCTTATTATATCCAGCCTCAACTACCCTTTCTTTGTTTGCACGCCTAGTTGGGGTTGTAGCAATAAAAGGTAATTCATTCTGTTTGGCGCATTCTATATATTCTTTCCATAGAAATTCTAATGCTTCTTTACCATTGAGTCGATAGATAATATCTGCAAGTCCAACTGTATCATTAATCTTAAAACCATATTCGCGTTTCAGTCTCTCTCCTAGTGCTCCCTCCATCAAGATAATGGAGGATTTTTTACAACAAGATGAAAAGCTCATATCCAATTCCTCTCCTTAGCAGCTTTGAAACACCACTAAGACTAATGCTGAAGTCCTAGTGTGAAGGCCTTTGTTACATATTCTTCGTTATTTCAATATAAAGGTTATCGGTTTCTTCAGATGATGCACAATTGATATAATACTTAGAACCGTTCTTGTCTGTTATAAGAATATAGTTTGAAATGGATTTATCCATGACATTTCTGTAAACTTTAGTTCCAACTATTTTAAAATAACCTTTTTCAATATTTCCAATTGCAGCTCCGTTAGTCTTTGTTTCAGTGGTAGGAACTTGACTATGCTCTTGAATCACAGTTGCCCCTGAAAGATCTATCGTGACCCCAAATTGACCTGATATTACTAAATTACTGTTTGAGAATGAATATGTGGGTTTTGCATAACTACCCTGAATAAGATAATATACAAAGCCAAATGTTATCATAAGAATTATAACCCCAATAGTACCACCTACTATTGTTTTACTCAGAACTTCTTTATTACCTTTGCGACCATTAATGCTCATTATAATCCCCCCATTTTCTTCTAAATTTAATTAAATAAATAGAAATATTGTTCTAGCTCTTTTGAATTATCAAAGTAGATAATTATATAGCAATATTGATATATAATTGTATATAGCAATATATGTATTAAGTAATATATTAGTATGACAAAATGTTTTTAAGCTCATCAAACACTTTCGGGCTTGAAACAATTACGCTGTTCCCGTTTATACATTCAGGAACCTGGTGTTTATCCTCTTTGTAATGGCCCACCTGTGCTCCAGCCTCAATCGCTATTAGCTTTGCAGCAGCAACGTCCCACGGATATAACTTTTCTTCATAAAATCCTTGCATTCTTCCACATGCTACCCAACATATATCTAAAGCAGGCGAACCTAATCTTCTTATATCTCTAATATGAGGGAGAACACGCCCTAATCGGCTTATTATATCTTGAATATCATCTCTCTTATGAGGAAAACCAGTTCCAACCACACAACTTTTCAACTCTGAAATATCCTTAACACTAATCTTATTTCCATTAAGAAATGCCCCCAAATTTTCAGAGGCATAATACATCTCATCAAGGAATGGATTATAAACAACTCCATGGCGGACTTTACAATCTACAGCATATGCAATTGAAACAGCAACTTGATAGTGGTCGTTTGCATATCCAACAGTACCATCAATAGGATCAATAATCCAAGTAGGTTGCCGTAAAGATTGATCCCTGTTCCCATCATCTTCTTCTGATAGAATTTGATGATCACTAAATATCTTTTTAATCTCAGCTTTAATTAGTTCATTTGAAGCCAAATCTGCTGTTGTAACAAGTTCATATCCACCTTTTACAGATTCACTGTATTGTTTGTTTTCTCGTAGTTCTTTGATTTTTGTACCAGCAAGCTTCGCTATTCTAATTGCTTCCCGTAGTATTATATCCATATGAAAATCTTCCCTCTAACAGTTTTCTCTCACCGGCATAATATAATCTATAATTACCCTCTCCCCACGACGTAGTGGTTCAGAAAAGCGCTCATGAGTATATACCTCACCCCAGTAAAAGTTTTCAAAATTAATTGTTTTGCCTGTTTTCTCAATTGCTTCAGTAATCAATAAATAAGCAGAGTCAAGTATATCTGCAATATTATTCCCTTCAATTTGGACATGTGCTACCAATCCTTTCGGAATAGTTTTTACTGCTAGTCCTTCTGGTAAATTGGCGTTTACTTGTACAAAATCACCAATGATTACTTTGAAGTTTAGCTTGTCACTAAAATCATACATTAAGCCTATTCCGTCGTTTTCGTCTAAATCATCACAGCATTTAACATCCGATAGTTTGTTAAGCTTATCAAGGTAGTCCCCTTGAAAAAACTCTTGCCATACCTGCGCTCCATTTTGAAAAGATGTTTCACGAAACATACCTACCATCAGTCGTTCGTCCGCCTGCTTATAGACGATCTTTTTCATTTCTGCCATAATACGCTTTCCTCCTATAAATCTCATTTCAGAGAAGTTAATCGGAAGATAATCATTTAGTTTAGTAGTTTGTTGTTTTGCTTGCGAAGGCGTAATCCCGTGCTGCTCTTTGAATGCACGAGTAAATGCTGAATGGGATTGAAAGCCGTATTTAATTGCTATGTCTATAACAGAAAGATCACTATTTTTAAGCTCATTTCCTGCTATTGTTAGCCTGCGTTTCCTCACAT